>JBDQOS010000081.1:0-4183 GCA_040261075.1 Flavobacteriales bacterium | reverse complement strand
GAGTCCCGCCGCCATGGGGTGCCCGCCAAATTGCTCGAGGTACGACCGGCATTCTTCCAGAGCTTTGTGGATGTCCACGCCTTGGACGCTGCGCGCGCTGCCCATCATCAGGCCATTCTCTTCGCTTAGGACAATGGTTGGTCGGTAACGTGCCTCCACCAGGCGACTCGCCACGATGCCCAGCACGCCTCGGTGCCAGCCTTCGCCGCACACCACGGTGCAGCACCGGCCTGCGGGTTGCTCTGCCATTTGGGCCAAGGCTTCTTCCGTCATCTCCTCGTCCAAATCGCGCCGGTCTTGGTTCATCGACTCCAGCTCGTACGCCAGTTCGTAGGCGGTGTTGTCGTCGGAGGCCATCAACAGTTCCACCGCTTTGAGGGCGTGCCCCACGCGTCCCGCCGCGTTGATGCGCGGCCCGAGGGTGAAGCTGATGTCGCGCACGGTGTTGGGCACCCGTTCGATGTTGGCCACGTGAAGCATGGCTCGAATGCCCGGCCGCATTGTCTTTCGAAGCTTCCGCATGCCGTGGTGGGCCAAAATGCGGTTCTCCCCGGTGATGTCCACCAGGTCGGCCCCGATGCTCAGCGCGAGCAAGTCCAAATGGTCGTACACCGACGACATGGTCAATCCGATGGTGTTGACCAGCGCGGTCAGAAGCTTGAATGCCACGCCTGCGCCCGACAATTCTTTGAAGGGGTATTTGCAGCCTTCTTGTTTGGGGTTCAGCAAGGCGTGGGTTACGGGCAACGTGTCCGAAGGCAGGTGGTGGTCGCACACGATGGTGTCGATTCCCGCTTCCGCAGCCGCGGCCAAGGCGTCAAAATCTTTGGTGCCGCAATCGAGGGTGATCAACAACGTGCACCCCGACACTTTGGCCCGCTCGACGCCCTTGGGAGAAACGCCGTAGCCTTCGCCGTACCGCATGGGAACGTAAGGCAGGACGGGGACTTGAAGGCCCTTGAAAAACGACGAAACCATGGCCACGGAAGTTGTGCCGTCCACGTCGTAATCCCCGTACACCATGATGCGCTCGTTCCGCTCCACCGCTTTCATGATCCGTGTTACGGCTTTGTCCATGTCCTTCATGAGGAAAGGGTCGTGGAGCTTTTCACGGCTTGGATCCAAGAAGTCGTCGACTTCTTCCTTGGTTTTCATTCCCCTCTGAATCAGCAGCGAAGCAACCAACGGACTCAACCCCGTGTCTTGAGACAGGCGGCCCACGTCTTGAAAGTTGGGTGCTGTGGAAGGCTTCCATTCGAGGTTGTCCATGGTGCTGAGAGGGATGCGGGGTCCAGTTGTGTTCCAGTTGTATCTTTCGCCACGTCAAAATTACGCACATGACCTCTCACGGACTCTCAACCTCTTTCGTCGGCCGCTTTTTTGTGGCCTTGCTCGCCGTCGGTTTGTCCGCGGTTTCGCTCACCAGCTGCCTCAACGACGACAACCTGATCGGAGAGAATTGCTACGACGAGATTCTCAACAACGGCGAGGAGCTCATCGATTGCGGTGGGCCGATTTGCGACCCCTGCGACCCCTGCGAAAACGAGGTTTGGGATCCGCTCGAAGGAGAGCAATGGGTGGATTGCGGCGGAAGCTGCGACCCCTGCGCGACCAACTTTAACGGTCAGCTGGACGAAGGTGAAACCGGCATCGACTGCGGTTGCGAAGGATGCCCTGCGTGCCCCGAACTGTGCGGTGACGGGTTGCTGAACGGCTACGAAACAGGTGTGGACTGCGGCGGCGTGGATTGCGACCCTTGTCCCACGTGCGACGACGGCGAATTGAACGGCAACGAAAACGGCATTGACTGCGGCGGGCCCGATTGCGACCCTTGCGAATGCTTGTGCGATTGCACCAACGGCATCCAAGATGGCCTCGAGGATTACATCGACTGCGGGGGACCCAACTGCGAACCTTGTGCGGCAGAAATCCAGTGGACTTCTGCGGGCGTCCAGTACTTTGGCGACGCGACGGCTTCTGCAGATTTGGTTGGCGGAAACCTCCAAATCCTGGGTGTCAGCTTGGCAGGCGCGCAGGTCGGATTTGTGATTGCAGAGCCGGCTGACGGCTGGTACAACGGCCATGTGGTGGCGCTCAATGCTGCTGCCATTCCCCAAGCGGCTGCGTACACAAGCACGTTGGGAACCAACTACACGACGTTGTTTGGGGGAAACACCACGTTTGCCATCAACTACATCGACCCCGTCTCCGGAGGGTACGTGGTGGGAACCTTTGCGGGGTCCTTGTTGGACGCCACAGGCGCAGCAGCCACGCTCAGTGGCGGCACGTACGCTCTCCCCATCAACTGATTGGGCTGAGAAATCTCGGCTGACAAGCCGGTGTGGATAAGGCGCGTCGGCAGGCCGCCTTCCACCGCACGATTGGCATGAACTTCGCTGTTGCGTGTTGCGCAACTTGAGAATTCCTGCCATGACATTTCCTTTCCTTTCCCTGTGCCGAGTTGGGCACCTGACGACGATGACGCTCCTCGCTGCGATTTTGGCGCTGCCCGGATGCGTGACGACCCAGCAGTACGAGGCGCTTCAAACTCAGCTAGACGAGGCGGAAAAGGAGAATTCCGAATTGCGTTTGGCCCGACAAGACGCCCAAATCAGCAGCCGCGAACTCGAGGGACAGGTGGCGCGTCTTTCTGCGGAAAGCGAGGCCTTGGCGGCAGACGCCAACCAGCTCGGTTCGGAGGCGAAACGCTTGCGCGAAGAGGTGGACCGGCTGACGGAGCTGAACGAGGCTCTGACGGACCAGAGCTCCGGCCGACTCAGCGACATCGCGGAAGAGAACCGGCAGCTGCTCGAGGACGTGATGAAGATCCGCGAGGAACTTCAAAGCCGTGAGGACCGCCTCAACCGCCTCGAACGCGACCTCAACGAAAAGTCCGCTCAACTCGAGGCCCGGAGCAAGCGGGTTCAGGAGTTGGAATCGCTCTTGGAGGCCCGGGAAAGGGCTGCCGAGGCGTTGCGTGCCCGCTTGGCGGAGGCGTTGCTCGGCTTCCAAGGCAAAGGCCTGAACGTGGAACAGCGCAACGGCAAGGTCTACGTGAGCATGGAGGCGAAGCTGTTGTTCCCTTCGGGAAGTGCCACGGTGGATCCCGGGGGGCGTGAGGCGTTGCAGGGGCTGGCCGGCGTCATTGCCGAGCAGCGCGACCTCGAGATCGTGGTCGAAGGCCACACCGACACAGACCAACTTCGCAGCACGTCCATTCCTCGCAACAACTGGGAGCTGAGTGTCCTGCGCGCGACGGCCGTCGTCAACATTCTGTTGGAGAACGCTGGCGTGGACCCGTCCATGTTGGCGGCTTCAGGCCGCAGCGAATACCACCCCGTGGACGCGTCGAACAAAGCCAAAAACCGGCGAATCGAAGTCATCCTTGCGCCCAACCTCGACAGCCTCTACGAGCTGATCTCCGAGTGACGCACTCCCACCTGAACCGCAGACGCCTGTCGTGCAACAAAAAAGCCGCCCTCAGAGGCGGCTTTTTTGTTTTGGTTGGTTGCCCCACCAGGACTCGAACCTGGAAAAACGGAACCAAAATCCGGTGTGTTACCATTACACCATGGGGCAATTGCGCAAAGGCGGTGCGAAGATAAACAACGCAAGGTAACTTCGTCCACCATGGAGGTACGGAATTTTGTCGACGGCGCGCTCGAAACGACCGCAGCAGTCCTGGAAAATGTGGCCCCCGGTTCGGGCGAAGTTTATGGCACTTTGCCCCGTTCGGGTGCGGCTGAGGTGGACCGCGCGATGGCCGCAGCCACGCGTGCTTTTCCGGCTTGGGCGGCGACCCCTGCGGCGGAGCGGGCAGCGTGCTTGGACCGGTTGGCTGACGCCGTGAAAGACCATGCCGCGATGTTGGCCGAGGCCGAGGCGCGCGACAACGGCAAGCCGGTCTCGCTCGCGTCCCAAGTTGACATTCCACGGGCGGAAAAAAACCTGCGCTTCTACGCGACGGGCATCCAGCATTTCGCCAGCCAGAGTCATGCCATGGAAGGCGAAGCCATCAATTACACCTTGCGCAAGCCGCTGGGGGTGGTGGCGTGCATCAGCCCGTGGAACTTGCCGCTCTACCTTTTTACGTGGAAGGTGGCTCCGGCGCTCGCTGCCGGCAATTGCGTGGTGGCCAAACCCTCGGAGCTTACCCCCGTCACGGCCTACCTCTTGAGCACGT
>JBDQOS010000080.1:0-25117 GCA_040261075.1 Flavobacteriales bacterium | reverse complement strand
TAACAGTTTACTTGTTTTCATTCAACAGTGGGAGGGTCGCTCGACGGAGTGGCCCTCTTTTTTTGTGGACGTTTTCTAGCCAGTCGGTCGGGATGGTCGGTCGGGATGGGGATCCTTTGAAGGACCTGCCGGAGGCCAAATTTGGTTCCCGTTTGCCGGGAGATAGAATTTTTTACCTCTTGAAACTCCCGTCAAATGGGCGTTTCCGGAAAAAAGCTCGAATTTTTTTAAGCGAACTGTAACCTCTCAGGATGCGGTCCCGTTAAAGAACCCTGAAGCGCAAGCTTCGTTAACAGTTTACTTGTTTTCATTCAACAGTGGGAGGGTCGCTCGACGGAGTGGCCCTCTTTTTTTGTGCCCACCCTTAGACCCGGTCGAGGGCGGCATCAATGACCCGCGAAATCAACGCGGATTTTTCGATGCCGACGACCGCGGCTTGCTGCGGAATGATGCTCTTGGCGCTGAAGCCAGGGACCGCATTGACTTCAATGACGTGGGGCGCGGCATCTTTCTCCATCATCATGTCCACCCGAGCCATGCCTTGGAGGTGCATGGTGCGGTACACCGCCAGCGCGGTTTCTTGAAGGGCCGAAGTCGCGTGTTCGTCGAGTTCGGCGGGGGTGATTTCATGGCTTTGGCCGTCGTACTTGGCCGCGAAGTCAAAAAACGCGTTGTGCGACACGATCTCAGTCACGGGCAGGGCCTGCAATCCGCCGTGACCGTCGGGGATCACGCCGCAGGTGAATTCGCGCCCCGCCAGCAGCGCCTCGACCAACACCGTGCTCGTGCCGGTGGTGCGCGCCTCTTCAATCGCAGGCCACAATTCGCTTGCTTCGGTCACGCGGCTGATGCCAATGCTTGACCCCGATTCGTTGGGTTTCACAAAGCAGGGAAGTCCAAGCTCTGCGACGACCTCCTTCACACGCGTTTCGTCCCACGTCTCCGACGGGAAGCATTCCACGGACCTCGCCACAGGAAGGCCTGCGTCGCGAAGCAAGGCGGTGGTCCACCCTTTGTGAAAGGTGGTGGCCATGACGCGGGCGCTCGCTGTCGTGTGGGGAATCCCGCACAAATCGAGGTGGGCTTGGAGCAGGCCGTCTTCGCCGGGGGTTCCATGCACCATGACAAACGCCAAGTCAGCCACCACCTTGTCGCCGTTGGCCGCTTCAAACCCGAGGGTTTGACGGTCGATGGCCAAGCGCACTGAGTTGTCGCCTTCTTGCGTCCACCACCCGTCGCGGTCGATGTTCACGAGGTAGGGAAGGAACCGTTCGCGGTCCATGTGCGCCATGACCATGGCGGCACTGCGGCGGCTGACGTCAGCTTCGCCGGAAAAACCGCCGGCGAGGACGGCGATGCGGAGGGGAGAGGAAGCGCCCATGCTTCCTCAAAAGTCAGGCGGTTTTGGTCCCGTTGACCTGCAGGTGTTCGCGAAGTTTCAACACGTCACGTTGAACGGAGGCCACATCTGGGCCGGTGACGGTGACGTGCCCCATCTTCCGGTGCGGCTTGACCGTCGACTTGCCGTAGAGGTGAACGTGCACGTTGGGCCACGCCAAAACCTCTTCCAAGCCCGTGTACACAGGTGTGCCGTGGGCATCGGGTGCCCCGATGAGGTTGAGCATCGCGCTTGCAGGGTGAAGCGGAGACGTGTCGCCCAAGGGCAGGTTCAGCACCGCTCGGAGATGTTGTTCAAACTGCGAGCAGACGTTTCCTTCAATCGTGTGGTGGCCGCTGTTGTGGGTTCGCGGGGCCACTTCGTTGACCCAAAGCGCGCCGTCCCCGTCCAAGAACATTTCGACCGCAAGCAGCCCCACAAAATCCATGGAGGTCACAACGTCAAGGGCGAGGTGACGCGCTTCGGCTTCGAGCTGTGCGGAAATCGCCGCAGGAGCCATCAAGTGGTCGACCAGGTTGACTTCGGGGTTGAAGACGGCTTCCACCACGGGGTAGACGGCCGTGGCTCCGGAGGCGTTTCGCGCCACGATGACGCTCAGTTCTTTGTCGATGTCGACGGCTTGTTCCAACACGGACGGGGCGTTGAAGCCGCGTTCGGCGGCGTCTTCTGCGGATTGCAAGACTAGAACGCCTTTGCCGTCGTAGCCGCCTTTGCGGAGCTTTTGGACGACGGGGAAGCCCATGGCGCCGACGTCCGCGACGCCGTCGATGAGTTGGTACGGGGCGCTGGGGATGCCCCAACGCTCGTAGGCTTGTTTTTGGAGGCCCTTGTCTTGGATGAGGGAGAGGTGAGCCGGTCGAGGGACGACTTCAACGCCTTCGTCTGCGAGCGCTTGCAGGCCCTCGACGCTGACGTGCTCGATTTCCACGGTGAGGACATCCAGCCCGTCCCCGAACGCGCGCACGGCTGAGGCGTCTTGCAGGTCCCCTTGGACGAAGCGCGACGTGAGGTGGCGGCAGGAGGCTTCTTCGCTCGGATCCATCACTTCGACTCGGACGTCCCAATTCATCGCTTCCTGAATCATCATGCGGCCCAGCTGCCCGCCTCCCAACACGCCAAGGCGCAGGGATGGACCGACGGGGGGGAGTGAGGGAGAGGAAGCGGAATTCATGGCGCAAAGATACCCGCGTTGAGGAGGGAGCAAAAGCGCATTTTGTGCGAAGTTTGGCGCATGGAATTCTTGACCGACACGGCGTTTTTGGGCAACCCCCTCCTTGAGTGGGCCCAAGCGCTGGGCTACTTTGTGGGAAGCGCAGTGGTGGCGCGCATTGTGTACATGCTGTTCAAGAGCGTGTTCAAGCGGCTTGCCGCCAAGACCCAAACCAAATGGGACGACGTCCTTGTCGACCAAATTGAGGAGCCTGTGGCTCTCGGCATTGTGATTCTCGGCTTCTGGTTGGGGTACGAGCATTTGCACTTCGGGGAAAACGTGGACCAATTCATGGAACACGTGTTCCAAATCCTCATTGCAATCGACATCACGTGGTTGGTGGCGAGGCTGTTGGACTCCATCGTAAGCAACGTCATCCTTCACCTTGACGAGCGCTCGGACGGGGACACGGTGGCGCAATTTGGCCCAATCCTTCAAAAGACGCTGCGTTCGTTGGTGTGGATCCTTGGGATCATCTCGGGCCTGACCAACGCAGGCTACGACGTCGGTGCACTCCTCGCCGGGGTCGGAATTGGCGGTTTGGCCATGGCCATGGCGGCCAAGGACTTCGTTGCCAACATTTTCGGCGGCATCACCGTGTTCATTGACAAGCCCTTCGGCGCGGGCGACCGCATCAAAGTCAACGGCATCGACGGCACGGTCCAGGAAATCGGCATTCGTTCGACCCGAATCAAAACCCTGGAAAACCGACTCGTCACCATTCCCAACCACCAGTTCACAGATCAGGTGGTGGAGAACGTGACGGCCGAGCCCTCGCGCAAAATGAAGGTCGTGCTCGGCCTCACCTACGACACGACTCCCGAGCAAATCGAACAGGCCTTGTCCATCCTCACCGACATCGTGTCCGAGGCAGGCCGGACGGAAGACGAGTACACGGTGTGGTTCAGCGGGTTTGGGGATTTCAGCCTCAACGTCAGCGCCATCTACTTCATCCGCAAGGGGGAGCACTGGGCGCATGTTCCCAACGACATCAACTTGGAGATTTTGAAGCGATTCAACGCCGCCGGACTTGAATTTGCGTTCCCAACCCAAACCCTGCACGTCGAAGGCGTCAAGTCGTCCTGAGTCGTCGTTGGTCTGTGCGCGAGATCTCGGAACGCGCTTCAATTGAACGTTGTACCTTGTCCGCCATCACCTGCGAGACATGAATCAGTACGACGTCGTCATTCACATGAATGAACCGCGCTATTGGGCGCTGCTTTTGGGAAGCTTGTTGGCCGGATTCGCCTTGCACTGGCGGTTCAAATCCCTCGGTGAGGATCGCAAGGACCGTGCCTTGACCCAAATGGGATGGGTTCTGATCGCCCTGCAAGTTGGCTACCAGTTGGTCATGGCGTTGGACCCTGAGTTCGAGTGGACCGTGCACCGCAGCCTTCCTTTGCATTTCTGTGGAATCAACATTTGGTTGGTGTCGCTGAACTGCTTTTGGCGAAACAAAACGGTGCACCTGTTCACGGCGTTTATGGGAACGATTGGGGGTTTCCACGCCATCGTGACGCCGCAGCTGACGGTCGGGGACGACTTGCCGATTCTGATTCACTACTACATCAACCACGCGGCGCTCGTGTTTGTGCCAATCGTGATGTCTCAGGTCTACGGGATGCGGTTCCCCCAATGGGGTTGGGTCAAGGCCTACTTCATTGCGGCAGGGGCCAGCACGTTGATGGCGGGTGTGAACTACGCCTTGAACACGTGGTGCCCGAGCGACGTCTTGGCGAATTACATGTACATGACCGAACCGCCCAAAGCCGACAACCCGTTCGTCTTTCACGACCTCGCGTGGCCTTGGTACGTGCTGCCGTTGCACGCCGCCTTGGTGCTTCACCTGCTTGTGCTCAACGCGCTCTACCGTTGGCGGTTTCCCGCATTCGGGGTGAATGCCAAGGCGGTTTCGGCGGGTTCAGAGCCCAAAATCGCACTGCTGCAGTGAGGGCAGGGTCATTGCCCAAAGGAATCAGCGCCCGGCGGCGAGCAAGCCCAACCCCACAGCCCCCAAAATCAGGAATCCGATGACTTGTCCGAGTTCGCCCTCGGTCATGCCGGTGTCTTGAGACAAGAGGAGTCCAGTTCGGATCGCAGCGTAACCAATCAGAATCAGGCCACCGTAGCGAAAGAGGTTCTTTTTCATGGGCACAAAAAAAGGCAGCGAACTGCCTTTTCAAAGAAAATCTCGGGAAAGAGACTTACTTGGTGACGGTCACGGTCATGGGTGCAACCAAGCCACCGGTGAGGCCCAAAATCAAACCGTCGATGAACGACTGCTTGGTTTCGACTGTGAAATCGGCTGCGCCACCCGCCATGTCCTGGGGGTCAGCTGTTTTGATGGAGAGAAGGCCGCTGACCAAGAAAATGTTCTTTTCCTTGACAGTGACGCCAGTTTGTGCTCCGCTTCCCATGGTGTAGGTCGTAGAATAGCAAGAGGACAGGCCGATCGCGATTGCCGCGAGATAGAGGTATTTCTTCATAAGAAGGCTTTTGGTTAGTAAACAGCGTCAATGTCAGGAGAAGTCAGTTGTTCACCACGTATTCACCAAGCGAGTTTTCCACGTCGTGTGGCCCGTATTTTCGAATCATGCAAGCGTATTTGGATCTCTTGAATCACCTCCTCGACAACGGGGTGAAGCGCGAGGATCGCACGGGCACAGGCACTTTGGGGTGTTTTGGGTACCAGATGCGGTTCGACTTGAGCGAAGGCTTTCCGGTGCTCACCACCAAAAAACTCCACCTGCGTTCCATCATCCACGAGTTGCTGTGGTTCCTGCAAGGGGACACCAACATCGCGTACTTGAAGGAAAACGGCGTGCGGATTTGGGACGAGTGGGCGGATGAAAACGGCGACCTCGGTCCGGTTTACGGCTACCAGTGGCGCTCGTGGCCCAACCCTGACGGCACCGCGACGGACCAAATCACCAAGCTTGTAGAGCAGCTCAAGACCAACCCGTACAGCCGCCGTCACATCATCAGCGCGTGGAACCCGAGCTTCATCGACGAGATGGCGCTGCCTCCCTGCCACTGCCTGTTCCAGTTTCACGTGGCGGAAGGCAAACTGAACTGCCAGCTCTACCAGCGCAGCGCCGACACGTTCCTCGGCGTCCCGTTCAACATCGCTTCGTACGCCTTGCTGACCATGATGGTCGCGCAGGTGGTGGGCTTGGAGCCCGGAGAGTTTGTGCACACGTTTGGCGACGTCCACCTCTACCTCAACCACGTGGACCAGGCGCGCGAGCAGCTCACGCGCGAACCGCGCGCACTCCCTAGGATGATCATCAACCCAGAAGTGACCGACCTGTTTGCTTTCACGTACGACGATTTCCAGCTGGTCGATTACGATCCGCATCCGCACATCAAGGCGGCCGTCAGCGTCTAATAGACCATGCGCATCAGCACCATTGCGGCCGTCGCCATGAACGGCGTCATCGGCAAGGACAACGACTTGGTTTGGTCGTTGCCAGACGACATGAAGTTTTTCATGGACACGACCAAGGGCCACGTCGTCATCACGGGCCGAAAGAACTACGAGAGCATCCCGGAGAAATACCGCCCGCTCAAAGGCCGAACCAACGTCGTGGTCACCCGCAACCGCGGTTACCAGGCGGAGGGCGCCGTCGTAGTGCACGACCTTGAGGACGCCATCGGCTTCGCCCGCGCTGCGGCGGAGACGGAGTGTTTCATCATTGGCGGAGGCCAAATCTACCAGCTGGCCCTCGACGCCGGCCTCGTCGACACCCAGTACATCACCCACGTGCATGCCGAGCCGGATGGCGACGCCCATTACCCCAACGACGCGTGGCACGGATGGGCGGGGCAGGAGCTCATGCGCCACAGCGGCGACGAGCGGCACGACCACGCCTTCATCGTTACGCGCTACGATCGCCCAGAAGAATGAACGACATCGCCCTCGGCATCTCGCACATCACCGACTGGCAAGGGTACGACCACATGCTGTACCTGTTGGCGCTCGTCGCGCGCTGCGATTTGCGGCACGCGGGCAAGGCGGCGCTCCTGGCCACGGCCTTCACCGTCGGCCACAGCCTGACCCTGGCCGTCGCCTCGCTCGACCTGTTTCGGGTGCCCGGCGACTGGGTGGAGTTCCTCATCCCCGTCACCATCCTCGTCACGGCACTTTGGAATCTGCGGTCCGGAGACGGCACGGCAAAGCAGCGTCGGTGGACGTACGCGATGGCCGCCGTTTTTGGGCTGATTCACGGCCTAGGATTTAGCTCCTTCTTTCGGATCTCGCGAGACGAAACGGCGGGGTTCATCGGTGGCTTGTTCCGATTCAATTTGGGTGTGGAAATCGGGCAGCTCGTGATTTTGGCGGTGATGCTCGCGTTGGCCAGCCTGCTTCGTTCGGTCAAGGTTTCCGAACGCGACCAACAGCTGTTCGTGTGCGGGGGAGCTGTGTTCTTGTCGTTGGTCATGGCTTTGGAGCGGATTCCGTGGTGAAGCGCGTGTTGATTTTTCTCGTCCGGGCATACCAGGTTCTGTTGAGTCCTTGGCTTGGGAACAATTGTCGGCACGACCCCACATGCAGTCGATACGCCATCGAGGCGCTAAAGGAATGGGGCGCATGGCGGGGTTTGGGCTTGGTGTTGCGCCGAATTTCAAGGTGCCATCCGTGGGGGACGAGCGGTCCCGACCCTGTGCCCCGAAGGGACCCGTGAGTGGTGCAATCCGTTGTAATTTCAAGCCATGAAGTACATGCACAAGTCGTGGCTCTTTGCAGCCTTGTTGGTCGCCATGGTTGGAACGGGGTGCCACAACCACGAAGACAGTCCAGCCATGAAGGAGGCGCGGGCTTTGAACGACGAAACCTCCGAGGTAGGCCGCCAATTCCACACGCGTCTTGACTTGATTCGAGAGGACTTGGAAGCGCAATTGTCAGCGCCGAGCGGGGTCGAAGGCCGCGAAGACATCTACAAGAGTGTGCTGGCCAAGCTTGATGACCTCGATGTGCGTTACGAAGCGTGGATGTCCAACCAGGTCCTTCTTCCAGGCGCCACCTGCAACCACGACCACGCGGACGGCGAACACCACCATCACCACGAAACTTCGCTCGACGAGCTTTCGGACGACGACCACCTCGCCCTCCAAAAGGCCATTCGCGCCGAACTGGACGGGTTGATCAACGAGTTAAACTCTTTGACTCCATGAAGATGGCTTACGACTTGCCTCAACGTCCGCGGCGCAACCGGAGTTCAGCTGCGGTTCGCGGGTTGGTTCGGGAAACGCACTTGACCCCAGATCACCTGATCTACCCCCTGTTCGTGCTGGACGGGGAGTCTCGCCGAGAGCCCATCGTGTCCATGCCCGGCATCGACCGGGTGACTGAGGACCACGCCCTGCGCGAAGTGGAAGAAGCGATGAACCTCGGGGTCTCGTCCTTCGTGCTGTTTCCCGCCGTGGACGACGCGCTGAAGGACGCCTCGGCGACCTACGGCCTGTCCCGCGACAACTTCTACCTGCGCCTCGCGCGGGCCATCAAAGACCGCTTCCCGGAGGCGTGGTTGATGAGCGACGTGGCCATGGATCCCTACAGTTCTGACGGCCACGACGGTGTCGTGAAGGAAGGCCAAATCGTCAACGACCTCACGCTTCCCATCCTGGCCGACATGGCGGTCGTCCAGGCGGAAGCCGGCTTCGACAGCATTGGACCGTCCGACATGATGGACGGCCGCGTGGCGGTCATTCGCGAAGCGCTTGACGCTGCGGGCCACACTGACACGGCCATCCTGAGCTACACGGCCAAGTACGCCAGCGCGTACTACGGCCGGTTTCGGGACGCGCTCGAGAGCGCTCCCAAGCACGGGGACAAAAAGACCTACCAAATGGACCCCGCGAACCGGCGCGAGGCGCTGCGCGAGGCGGAACTGGACATGGCTGAGGGCGCTGACATGCTCATGGTCAAGCCGGCGTTGTGCTACTTGGACGTGATTTTGGCCCTCAAAGAATTCAGCGACCGCCCCATCGCGGCCTACAACGTGAGCGGCGAGTACGCGATGTTGAAGGCGGCAGCGGAAAAGGGTTGGATTGACTACGACAAAGCCATGCCTGAAATGTTGTTGAGCATTCATCGGGCGGGTGCGGACGTGATTTTGACCTACTTCGCGAAGGAATTCGCACAACTCTACCGCGCATGGCACGGATGATCCTCCGCAGCGCCTTGTCCGTTGGGGCGGTTGTGGGCCTCGCTGCGGCTGCCTTGGGGCAGTCGCCAGTCAACGTCCGTCTCGATGTTTGGGACGGCAAGGGATACCAACCCTGCGAGCCCAGCATCGCCATCGACCCCACCAACGCGGACGTGGTGGTGGCGGGAAGCATTTTGGACAACGTGTACCGTTCCGAAGACGGAGGGGAGACGTGGACCAAGGGGACGCTGAAGTCGCCGTTGGGGGTGTTTGGCGACCCGTGTGTGGTGGCCAGCCCGACCGGGGACTTCTACTACCTTCACTTAAGCGACCCGGAAGGGCAGGGGTGGCGAAGCGAAGCGCTGCTTGACCGCATTGTGTGCCAACGGTCCAAGGACGGGGGCGAGACGTGGTCCAAAGGCGGAGGCATGGGGCACACGCCGCCCAAGGATCAAGACAAGGAATGGGCGGCGGTCAACGCCGACGGCAGCCAAATCCACGCGTGTTGGACCCAATTTGACGCCTACGGGAGCAAGGAGCCGGGCGACAGCACCACGATTCTGTGCAGTCACGCGAACGCGAAAGGCAAGAAGTGGTCTGATCCGGTCCGCGTGAGCGACAAGGCGGGAGATTGCCTCGACGGCGACGACACGACCGAGGGGGCGGTTCCGGCGGTCGGCGTGAACGGGGAGATTTTCGTGGCTTGGGCGCTCGGGCCTTGGATTTACTTTGACAAGAGCTTGGACGGAGGCTTGACCTGGGGCGAAGACCGCATCGTGGCGGACATCGTGGGCGGGTGGGACCAAAGCATCGCGGGCATTGGACGCGTGAACGGGATGCCTGTGACCTGCGTCGACACTAGCAACGGCCCGCACCGTGGACGCATCTACGTCAACTGGACCGATTCGCGAAACGGCGACAACGACGTGTGGATCACGTGGTCTGACGACGCGGGAGAGACGTGGTCGACCACCCAGCGGGTCAACAACGACGGCGCGGACCGAGATCAATTCTTCACCTGGATGACCGTCGATCCCGTGCGTGGCGACGTGCACGTTGTGTTTTACGACCGCCGTCACAACCCCAATCGCGAAGACGTGTCCACGCACGTGGTGGTGGCCTCGAGCACCGACGGAGGAACCACGTGGATCAA
Source organism: Flavobacteriales bacterium (assembly GCA_040261075.1). Classification (GTDB taxonomy): domain Bacteria; phylum Bacteroidota; class Bacteroidia; order Flavobacteriales_D; family Sanyastnellaceae; genus UBA11663. The sequence continues at coordinate 15,206 of JBDQOS010000080.1, read as the reverse complement.
CCGAACCGTCTCGGAACTGCCTTTCACCCCTGAAGGAAAAGTGTTCTTCGGGGACTACAACAACATTTCAGCAGTGGACGGCCGAGTCCGTCCCATCTGGACCCGCGAGGACTCCGGGGTGCTGAGTGTTTGGACCGCGCTGCTTGATTTGGACTGACCGGGGAGCGCTTAACGCTTTGCAAAGGCGTTCCGAATCTTTTCAGCCGTCGCAGCCAGCTCTTCCTGGGTCACCTTCAACTTGGGCCGTTCGAAATTGATGTCCGCAACGCTGTTGAGGGGAATCAAATGGACGTGCGCATGCGGAACCTCGAGCCCAATGACGGCCTGTCCTACCCGCTGACACGGCACAGCCGATTCAATGGCAAGTGCGACGCGCTGGCTGAACACGTGCAAGTCTCCAAGCACTCCCGGTTCCAAGTCCCAAATGCGGTCCACCTCCAACTTCGGAATGACCAACGTGTGGCCGCTCGCCAGAGGCATGATGTCCAAAAACGCCAAGAAGCGGTCGTCCTCGGCCACCTTGTGACACGGAATTTCTCCGGCGACAATCCGGCTGAAGATGGAGGCCATCAACGCGAGATTTCAAGGATCTCGAAGGGAATTACTCCTGCAGGCACGGTCACTTCTGCAACGTCGCCCACGGCCTTGCCAAGCAGTCCTTTGCCGATGGGACTGTCCACCGAGATCTTTTTCTCGGCCAGGTTGGCTTCGTTTTCTGCCACAAGCGTGTAGGTCACTTCTGCGCCGTTCTTTTGGTTTTTGATTCGGACCTTGCTCAAGATGAACACTTTGCTGTTGTCGATGTCGGAATCGTCAATGATTCGGGCGTTCGCCAGCAGGTTCTCCATCTTGGCGATCTTGGCCTCAAGCATGCCTTGCGCTTCTTTCGCGGCGTCGTATTCCGCGTTCTCGCTGAGGTCGCCCTTGTCGCGCGCTTCGGCAATTTGCTGGGAGATCTTCGGACGTTCGACGGTCTTCATTTGGTGCAGCTCGTCTTTCAGTTTCTGAAGGCCTTCGGCGGTGTAGTAGGATACGTTGGACATGATGTCAGATCAAAAAGAAAGTTCAGGTGTGCGCCTCTTCGGCGCTTCGTTCCCGTAAAAGGAAACACAAACAAGAGGGCGCGTGGCCCTCTCGTTCATGCAAAATAGCAAATTTTTCGCGCGTCTCCGCTTACAACGAAATTTTCAGCCCGAGCGTATGGGTTCCGTTGAACGGGTTGGTTGTTCGGTAGCTGTAATCGAGTTTCATGGTGGCTCCTTCACCGGCGGGCAGGTTCAACCCGACCCCGGCAGCAGGACCCGTGTAGGCTGTCGCGACGTCTTGTCCGCCGTCAATCAACCCCTGCTCCCACATGTACCCACCGCGAAGGACCAAGCGGTCGCCCAAAGTCGCTTCCACACCCCCGCCGATTTGGTCTTTGGTGAAGCTGTTGGACACAAATTGCCCCGTGGCCGTCACCACCGTGTTGTCGTTGGAAACCACGTCCACAGCGACCCCAATGTTGACGAGCGAAGGCAATTCGTACTTCTCAGAACGCTGGAAAACGGTCAATGAACCGTCCGCACCTTGTGGCGTCGCGGTGACCGTCAAACCGTCGCCTGCGTAGCGCATGGGTGCACCCACGTTGCGCAACGCAATGCCAAACTTCAACCGGTCATCCTCCCCTGTGATGTAGCGAATTCCCGCGTCAAAGCACACGCCGCTTGCACGCACGTTGCTGATGCTTTCGCCAATGATGCGAAGCGTGATGCCACCGTAGATGGAGTTGGAGAATTCTTTGGAGTAGGTCACTCCAATGTTGCTGAACGAGGGAGAGAACGAGCCAATCCCGCCCTCAGGCAAGTCTTCGGTTGTGATGGGGATGTCCCCAAAATTCATGCTCGTGACGCTCAAGCCGAGCACGCCAGAATCGCCCACTTTCGTGGCGAATCCGAGGGAATTCAGCGCAATGCCGGTTCCACCCAAGTACATGCTGTTGGCGAAGGCCAATTCGTTGCGTTGCACAAAGGCCAAACCCGCGACGTTGCTGAACGTGCTTTCAAGTCCGGTCACGGACGCCATGTTGGTTCCTGCCAAGCCGTTGGAAGCCGCCCAGGGGTTGATGAGCAGTTGTGCGGCACCGGCAGATCCTGCGCGGTCCGGGTTTCCGGCAAATGCAGTTCCGAGGGCGACACAGGCCGCGAGGAGGAGAGATGTATGCTTCTTCATGAGAGGTTGCAGATCAGAAGTTGTCCAAATCGATGGGTCGCATCACGCCGAACCACTTTCGCACGGCCTGACCGACGCCTGGCACGTCGATGTGGATGATGTAGACGCCTCCGGCGATGGGCACGTTGGCTTCGTTCTTGAGGTCCCAGTCCACGTAGGTGAGCGGGTCCGCCTTGTCGTAGGTCCGGATGAGGGTGCCTGCGAGGTTGTAGATGCGCACCGTGCAGACCTCGGGGAGGTTGACGATTTTGACGCGGTTGTCGAGCTTGTTGGTCTCGTACTGGCTGTAGGCGTAGTACGGGTTGGGCACGACGTTGATTTCGGCAAGCATTTCCTCCAACACGGTGACTTGCTCGGTGCGCGTCGCCACGTCGGCCGTGGAGAAGCGGTAGAGCGGATCCCAGTTGTTTTTGGCGTTGTCGACGTTGTCGGTGTCGATGACGACGTTGCTGTACTTGTCGTAGGGGCGTGCCACACGCAAGCTCACGCGCGTTTCGTTGGGGATGAGTCCCTCTTCGATGGAAAGCATCGGGAAGTCGGCGTTGCTCAAGGCCGAGCCCACCCACGCGCAGTCGCGGAAGGCGCGACGCTCGGTGGAGATGCTCGGGTCGGTGAGGTTTTCCATGAGGAAGGCACCCTTGTCGTAGGCCGGCATGCGGTTCTCCGTTCCGGAGGCGGCTTGGCCGTTCTTAAAGACGTAGATCCAGTGCTGTCCGCCGGCGTATTGGTAGCTCGGCGACGGGTTCCAAATCATGTCCTTGCCGTTGTCGGCGCTCAGCCACGAGTCTTCCCCGAAGGCCATGTTGAGGCGCTCTCCGGTGGTGAGGTCAATGGCGTAGCCGGGGAACCACCCCATGCCCACGTTGCTGGTGAGGTTGGCGTCGGCAGCGTTGCCTCCGTCTTCGGCGGTGACCCCAAACTTGTCGACCGACTTGTGGCGGCGCAAGTTCATCTTCTCCAAAGAGCCGGGAGCGCCGGTGGCGTTTTGGGCCAAGACGTCGTTGGGCTGCATTTCCAGCACAGGGCAACGCGTCCACTTGCTGCGGTCGTTGGTGAACACCACGTCGACGCTGCTGGTCGACTCAGGCGTGTTCCACTGCTGCAGGCGGATGAGGTCGCCGCGCGTTGGCGCAAACAACGGCGTGAACTCGTAGGTGAAGCCGGTGGCCGGGTCTTCGACGTCGGCCTCGGTGTACGACACCACGCAGTAGGGAGCCCAGGTGCCGCCGAGGAAGCCCTCGTACACCTCGTCTTCGTCCATCAGGTCGTTGTAGGCAAGCTCAAACGGCGACGTGTCGTCGCCGGCTTGCGTGCCCGCACGAATCCAGTTGTCTTCGGTGAAGCCCTCGCCGTCCGGCAAGCCCAAGAGCCAGGGCTCCTGTGGGTTCTCGAAGGTGATGGAAGCGCCAAGCGGCGTGGCGATGTCGGCGCTCGACGGGTACACCTGTTGGTGCACGGTGATGCCCAAGCCCCACTCCAGCACGAGCTGTTCGTTGAGCACGTTGATGGTGCGGTCGCTGGTCACGATGGCCTTGGCCGAGTCGCTCGCCGTCACTGCCGTGTCGAGCATCGTCAGGTTGGTGAGCACCCATTCCACGTCTTCGCCGCTGCTGAGGCTGCCCGCCTCGCCCAAGACGCGAAGTTCAAATTCCGCTTCGGGAACCGAAAGCGGATCCACCACGCGCACCGCCACAGGGCCCAAGCCGCCTTGGTAGGTCACTTCGGCGAGCTTGCCGTTGTCGCTGGCCACCAAGTCCGCTTCGCTCTCGGCCGTCAAGGCCACGTCGTTCAAGCCGTTGCCCATGCCTTCGAGGCGCGTGATTGTCACCCCGTCTCCGTACGCCGCCGATTGAACCAAGCCGCCCGACTCGGTCGTAGGCTTGTGAGGCGAGCCGCTGTACACCCGAATCGAGCCCACAGCCGCCTTCCGAGAGGCTTTGTACTGCACGTCTTGTCCCGAACCGGTGATGGGGTCGTACTCTTCGTAGTTGTTGTACCCGTAGGCCATCGCCATGAAGTAGTACGTCTTGTGGTTCACAAGGGCGTTGTCGCCTTGTGCGAACGCGTCCTTGGTCACGCGGAAGCTGTGCTGAACCCCTTCGTTTTCTCCGTTGGCCATCAGCGTAGGCACCGGCAAACCCATCTCCGTGTCCTGGACGTAATTGACCACCACGTCGATGTCGTTGGTCACGTCGCATTGGAAGATCAACCGAGCTTGGTCAATGTCTCCCAAATCGGCAGGCGAGACTTCGCTGTTGGCGAGTTGGTAAATTTGGTACCCCTCGAACGTGTACGAACGGCTCAAGCTGTCGTACTGGTTTCCGTTGATGTCAAACTTGGGAATCCCGGGGTCGAATTGCAGGTAATCTTCCTGGTAGTTGTTCGAGAGCGGGTTGTCGTTGGTCAGGTAAAGAATGAGTTCGTTCTCGAGCTCCTGCACGGTCACGTCGGGGGCATCGGGACCGGAGACGATCTCAAAGCAGTTGTCAAAGAGCGCCTGCGCCTTGTCGTCCGCAATGCGCATCAACTTCACGCTTTCCTCGGGATCACCTGCGGTAGCACGTGCCCAGACCACACCCATCGTGATGTTGTTGTAGTCGCCTGGCTCAAGGATAAAGGGCCCGGCAGCTTGAATGAATCGGCGGTCGGCAGGTGGGTTGCCTGAAGTCACCTCCGTCCACGGATCGACGCTGGTACCTCCAGTGCCCCAGTTGAACGGGTCGGTGTCCCCGGGGAACATGTAGTCGCACTCGATGTCGAGGTTGGCGCCGGTCGCAGCACTCACGCCGTCGCCGCCGTAAGCCATCTTTTGACCGTTTTTCCAAATCCCGTTCATGTAGTTGTAGAAGTGAAGCGGGGTCACGGGTTCGCCGTTGATTTGGTTTCCGGAGTTGTTGTAGTACACGAAACGGCGCATTCCGAAACGCTCGTTGTCCACCACGCCGTCGCCGTACCCGATGCCGATGCCGTCGTAGGGGATGCCAAGCGAGTCGATCGCGTTCGAGAAGTTTGTGGTCAACGGGTTGTCGATGCTGTCCGAATCTTGGTAAGGACCTTCGAAGAAGTCGATGCCGACCGCAGGAGGATTTTCGCCGTAGCCCTGCGAGCTCGAAGAAGGCTCGTCCACCGCGTCGCCGTTGTAGCTGTAGCCCAAACCACGCTGCACGTCGCATCCCACGTAGTCGTCTGTCGCCGTTCCCACGTCCGCGTCGACCCACACACCAAAGTAGGTGTTGGCGAGGGTTTGGGTTCCTTGGTTGATCAAGACGTAGTTGTGGAAGGTCATGTTGTTGACCTCGTCGTTGGTGGAGAACGCGAAGGCTTGCGCACGAATCTCCATGCCAATCGGCTCCCCCTGCGATTCCGAGTGGACGTTGCCCTTGTCATTGAAAATCCAGTAGAAGTTGCGGTCGCCGTACAGAGGCACGATGTCCTCGCGCTTCCGGTTTTTGCAATCAATTTCTTGCAGAAAGTCGTACCAAGGGTAGTCTCCGTTGTCGGGCGAGTAGAACCCGTCTCCGTCGTAATCTTTAAACGGCGCGAGGTAGTAATCTTGGTAGGCTTCCGTGTTGCCGTGAGCAGGGTAGTCCCGGAAGTAGCCAGGAATGGCGTAGCCTTCCGGGAATTCCTCGTCCACCGTACCGTTGGCAATCGCGTCGAAATACTGGCGGTGACGCTGGGCGTCGGCTCGGGTCGACACGAAGAACTCGTCGTACACGTCGCACACTTCCGCGTCAATTTCCGCAGAGCCGTCGTTGGTCAAGGGACCCGTCCAGTAGTCGTTCCCTCGGTTGCGGAACGTCAAAGCGGCAAGCTTCAACTGTTGGTCGGGGCTGATGCCACCCATCCAAAGCGCCCCGGCGTACAGCGAGCTGATACCGCCACCCTTGGGTACTTCGTAAGACGCTTGGCTCGTGGCGCGGTCTTGCCACAACGAACCACCCGTTTCAATCAGGGCGCGAACGTTGTTCCATTCGAGGTCGCGGAGTCCGGTGGCTGGAGCACAGGCTGCGGCACGAAGGGCCGGCTGGTTGTTGCTTCCTGCGGTTTCACCGGGCGTGCCGGCTCCCACGTATTTGTACCCCCACGCGGTGGAGGCGACCAAAAAGAGGGCGGAGAAAGAGAGTATGCGGTTCATCTGCTTGCTTGGCATGATCAGAAGTCAAACTTGACACCCAAACGCACGGTCCGAGGCAATCCCAGGTTGAAGGGGTTGTCTACAAACATGCTGTAGTAGTTGCGGAACGCGTCCGGGTCGTTTTGGCTGTTGATGAGGGGCTGGTATTGGGCGGCGGCCAAGTAGCCGTCGTCGTCCGACACACCTGTGAAGCGGTACACCGAATTGATGTTGCGCGTGTTCAACACGTTGCCCACCCAGAGGTACACGTTGAGGTTGGTGGTTTTTGCTGCGTCGCCTTCCCCTCCATACGTCAATGTGAAGTTCTTGTCGAAGTTGGCGTCCAAATTGAACTGCCATGGCAGGCGGCTTCCGTTGATGGAACCTTCCGTGGACGGGCTGATTTCCCCGGTGATCGGCGTGGCGATGGTGGAGGCCGTGTAGGGCGTTCCAGATCCGAGGTTGGCGATGAAGTTCAAGCCCGTGTTGGCTAACAACTGCACCTCTTTGCCTCCGAGGTTGGCCACCGGGCCGTTGTAGTCCTCGCCAGAACCGTAACGGTAGTCGACGTTGGCCACAATGCGGTGACGCTGGTCGTAGTTGAACGGGTTGATCGAGCGGAGGTTGGGGAGACCGGCGTTGATCAACGCCAATGCCGTTTGCGTGGTTGAACCTGTTCCGTCTGCGAATTGCAACGTGTAGTTCGCGTTCAAGCGAACGTTGCCTGTGCGGCGGAGGTCGTAGCCCACCGTGAAGCCTTTCACCGTGCCAAAGTCAAGGTTGCCAAATGCCTTGTAGGGGCGTGGGTACGCTCCGGTGAAGTTCCGGACCTGAATCATGTCACGCATCTCCTTGTAGTACGCGGAGATCTTCAGGCTTGACGTTTTGGTCAACACCTGTTGGAAGCCCAGCTCGTAGTCAATCGTCTTTTCCGGACGCAAGTCGGGATTCGAGATGAGGTTGTTTCGGCTCTCGAGGAAGAGGTAGTCAATGGGGGAGAAGCGAATGTTCGAGGTAGGACGCTGGGTCAATATGTCGTAGTGCGCAAAGAAGACCGCCTCGTCGCTGATGTTGAACGAGAAGGAGATGCGGGGCATGATGTTCACCGCCGGGTCGTAGTCGCGGAACGCTTCCGACGTCAACTCAAACGGGTCGTCGCCGGTGGCGTTGTCGTTGGGCTTCAGCCAAGGAGCGGGGTAGGCAGTGTTGACGGCCAGGATGTCGGGGTCGGAAATCTCCGTGCCTTGGGCGTTGTACCACGTGTCGCCGTCGCGGAATCCGACAATGGAGCTCGGGTCTTCCAACGCGTCGGTGTACACCACGAAATCTTCTCCGATGTTTTCAGGAATGACTGTCGTGCCGCTGAGTGTGTTGATCAATTCGCCCCGAATGTCTCCTACGCTGTAGGACTGGCCCACCACGTAAGGATCCTTGAGAACAGGTTGGTTGGCGTCGAAACGGTCGACGCGAACCCCCACGTTGAAGATGATGTCGTCGAACGTGAATTTGTCCATCACGTATCCCGCGATGTAAATGGGCTCGTACGCTCCGATGGGACGGGTGTTGAACTCCCGGCCACCCAAAGTGCGGGTGTCGTTGAAGAAGTCCTCAATCGTGGGACGACCTGCCACCTTGTTCCCGTAGGGGTCGTATCCGCCGTAGTTGACGTAGTTGCTGCCTTGGTTCAGGAGGTCGTCCGCCCCAAACATGTCCATGTTGAAGAATTCAGGGTCGATGGCGTCGATGTTGATCAATTCGCGCTCGCCGGCGCCCAACGCTTGACGCAAGTTGTAGTCGAACTCAAATTGGTTGTCGCCAACAAGGCGCTCGTAGGTCACGTAGTAATCCGTTCCCACGTTGGTCACCGTGCTGTCCGACGAATCGATTTCCTTGATGTGCGAGTTGGTCGTCAAGCGCGCCAACGTCCAGAGGCCAATGGGGCTCAATGAGAAAAACGCGTCTCGGCGTTGCTCGTATTCGAAGCCCATCTGCAACGCGTGGTCTCCGATGTCTCCTGAACCGGCTGCACTCACGCGGAACTGGCTGTTGTTGCTGATGCTGTAGCTGTTTCCTTGAGCGCCAACGTAACTCCACAACCCGTACGTGCTTGAGGGGCTTTGACCGTTGAGAAGCGCGTTGCCGTTCTGCACCTCCAGAAGGCTGGAATACGGTCCGGGCTCAAAGATGACCGAGTTGCCTGGTCCAAAGGAGACAGAAGGGTTGTTGTCAAACAGCGAGAAGTACTGCGTGTTGATGGCCGCCAATTCAGGGTTGAACGGCGAGGCCTCAAAGGTCACCAACGTGTCTTGCCATCCGTTGTGGACGTAGCGGCCCGTTGTGGGGTTGTAGCCGTAGCTGTTTTGTTGGAAGATGTCAAACTTCCCAACGTGGCCGTACTTGAAGAAATCGTCCCCGTGAGAAGCATCTTCCCGCTTGAAGTAGCTCTGGGAGTAGTCGGCCATGATCGAGTAGAAGACGTTCTTCAGCCCACCGCTGCTTTGCTCTCCCTCTTCGTCCACAAAACGCTGCGAGAACTTGACGTACCCACGCCAGTCGAGGCTGGTCGTTTGGTTGTTGTTTTCCCAGTTCATGAGGGAGCGTCCGCGGTCGAATTCGTTGTTGCGCCCAAACGCACCCGTCGCACCCAATGTGAGGCTCGTGGTTTCGTTTGTCGCTACGTCCACCTTGGCCACCAAGTTGGCCGACTGGTTGGACGCGTTGAGGCGCGTGTCCACCCTGGTGAAATCACCGGGCTCCAGGAAGTCGGCGTTGAAGAGTGCGCCGTTGATTTCGCCGGAAGAGCTGATGTTTTGGCGTAGCGGCGTGGCGAGAATCTCCGCACGTGCGCTGTCGGTCATGCGGTACACGCCTCCAAATGTGGGGCGCGTGTCCATTTGATACGTGTAGTTTCCTGAGAGGAAGAGGCCGAGAAGCGGGTCGGTTTTCTCACCGTTCTCGTCCTTTTGCCAAGCAATCGGACCAGATAGGGAACCTTCCGCAAGGTTGTAGCCAAACTTGTCCAGACCCACGGCGGTTTCTCCGATAGGGATTCCGGAGGTGATGACTTCCCCGCCGCCAAACCACGTTCGGCTCGAGTTTCGAAGCGAGATGTTGATCACACCCCCTGTCGCGTCCCCGATGTTGGCGGGAATCCCGCCCGTTACGACCTGGACTTCTTCGATGGCCGACTTGGGAAGAGCAGCTGAGCCACGGACCTTGATTCCGTCGATGTAGTACCAAGTTGAAGAGGAACGTGCACCGCGGATGCTCACGCCTCCTCCCGTGCCGGCGGTGCTGGCACCTGCCACGGTTTGGGCGATGCTGCTTGCGGAACGACCGGGGAGTTTGTCGATGTCTTCGCGGCTTACCGTGCCGCCCGAGGCGCCCCCGTCCTTGTCAATCAACGGCACAGAGTACTCCACGACCTCGGCTTCTTCCATCATCACGCCCGCTCCGAGCTCGGAATTCACGAACTGGATTTTGTTGGCGGTGATCTTGACGCCAGTCACTTTTTTGGACTGGTAGCCCACAAAGCTGAAGAGCACGTCGTACGTGCCCGGCTGAATGGGTTTGATGGTGTATTCTCCATCAAAGTCGGTGTTGGTACCTGCCACTTGGTTTCCGTTGAGGAAAAGAACCACACTGGCAAAGGGGAGTGCATCTTTCGAATCGAAGTCCGTGACACGTCCCTTGAGCGTTCCTTGGCCCACTTGCGCAACCGCGCTGAAGCTCATCAGAATCGCCCCCAAAATCGTTGCAAACCGCATCATGCGTCTAGAATTTTCAGGCAATACAGGTATAGGGGCCAAATATAAGTCAACCCCACTCAGAACGCTAAAATGTGCAAACACGTTGCAAACCAGGGGAATGAGCGATTTCCTCCGCGAATGGCTCTGACGCTGTGCCCCGAATTCAGTGTTTTTTCCAGGAACGCCTCACCCAAAGCCGGCGCCACCACGAAACGGTCCTTCCGTCTCGGTGCCTGCGCGCTTTTTGTTGCCCTTTTCGCATCCGCTTTTTGACGTTGTCCTTCTTGTGACTTTTGCGCTTTCGGGTCGTGCTCTTGTCTTGTCCGTCTGGGACGACGAGGTTTTTCTCTCGTCCCGTTTGCTGAAACTTGTAATGCCGTTCCTGAAGCTCTTTGTAGTTCTTTTCAAACTCCTTCATGGCCTTTTTCTCAGCCTTGGCCCTTTCCTTCAGTTCCCGTTCTTCTGCCTTTCGTTCGCTTCGCGATTTGCTGTCGAACTGCCCCCAAACCTTCCCAGATTCGGCCACCCAAACGGCTCCAAGCATCGCCAACAATGTGAGGCGAGTAATGCCGCATGCAAGGTGCTTTGACAGGAGTGATGGCGAAGGCATCAAGGCTTTTCTTCCGGGTGAAATTGCTTCCATGCTTCTTGGGCGCTGGCGCACGGCAGCCCGCACGCACCTTCCTCACAAACATACCACCTCACAGGTGCCTCTGCGGAGGGGCGCTTGCTTTCCATCCACGCAGGAATGTGGGTTGAGTCGGGTGTGATCACATCAATCCACGTTCCTCTTTTCGTGGCGCCAAGGTTCCATTCTTGAAGGGCCTTCCTGCCGAGCTCCTGGCTTGGTGCGGCCACAACCACAGTTGCAAATGGCCCCCGAAGGTCCAGCCAAACCTGCGCCCACTTCGCGGATCGTTCGAGGTGCTGAGAGCCGAGCAGATGCCTCGCAACCAAGTCGCGCGCCAGGCTGCGCCAAGAAGGAATGTCGCAGGCCCATCCGAGGCGCCACAGCGACGCGGCGAAGGTGGCGTTTGCGGAGGGCAAGACGCTGTCGTCGTTGCTCTGTTTCCGTGCAAAAAGCGCCTCGGCCTCACGTGCCGAAAACCAAAACGTCCCTGCCGAATCGTCGTAGAATCGGTCGAGCGCCGTGGCCATCAACGACCGGGCCTCGTCCCGCCACGCCGGCTCGCCCGTCGCCTGATGCACATCCAGCATCGCCTCCACAGCCAACGCATAATCCTCGGCAAACCCCTCCGTCTCAGGCCCTCCCTTGGCATGCCACGTCCGACGCAGCAACTCCGGCTCGCCCGGCACGCGCGCTACGTTCCGCAAAAACACGGCTCCTCGTTCGGCTCGAGCCACCCAATCCTCCCGTCCGAGGATCTTGCCCGCCCGCGCGAGCCCCGAAACCGCCACGGCAGTCCAGGCGGTCAACACCTTGTCGTCCACCCCCGGTTTTGATCGACCGCTCGCCGCGCTGTCGCGCCACCCCGACATGCGTTGCAACGCGTCCTCCAAGCGCCCCCTCAACCTTGCATCCCTCCACAACGCCTCGCTGGCAGCTTGCCGCATCAACACGTTTTTCCCTTCTTCCCAGTGACTTCGCCCCCCGAAGTCAAACACCCGCATCACTTCCTCGGCCTGGTCACCTGAACCCAAGGCTGCGATCAAGTCGGCTTCGGTCCAGACGTAGTACGTTCCCTCCGCGCCGTCGCTGTCCGCGTCCAAGGCCGATCGAAAGCCGCCGCTGGCGTCCGACAACTCTCGATCCAAAAACCCAACGATGCCCTCCACCGCCTTCTCAATCGAGGGATGCGGCTCGACGGCCCAGGCTTCCGCAAGCGTCCCCAGCAACTGACCGTTGTCGTAGAGCATTTTCTCGAAGTGGGGCACGTGCCATCTATCGTCCACGCTGTACCTCGCAAACCCGCCACCCACGTGGTCGTGAATGCCCCCTCGTTCAATTGCCTGCAGCGTCCGCAGCGCATGCGCTCTCGCGTGGTCCATCCAACGCTCTCCCAAGGCCGTCGATTCCCCGGTTCGAAGCAAGAAATCGATTTGGCAGGGGAGGGGAAACTTGGGTGCCCCCGAACGCCCGCCAAAAACAGGGTCCCACCCCCGGCTCCAACTTTCCAACCCTTCCATCACCCTCGTGTCAACCCGCTGTCTGAGTGCAGCCCGTTCTGTTTCTCCTTCTGTTCCACTCTCACGGACGAGTTCATCGTCCGGCAGCGCGCCTCCTTCAGTTTCGTCCAGCGCCGCCACCGCCGAGGCGAGTTGCGCAGCATACGCCTCGACTTTGGCCGGCTCCTCACGCCAAACCTCCAACACCGCTTCCAACGACGACAGCCACTTCAGGCGAGGAAAATACGTCCCTCCCCAAACGGGCCTCCCGTCGGGCATCGCCACACAATTCAACGGCCATCCGCCCCGCTTCGTCATCAACTGCACGGCGTCCATGTAGACGTGATCGACGTCGGGGCGCTCTTCGCGGTCGACTTTGATGCAGACGAAATGCGCATTCATGAACTCCGCCGCTTCTGCGTCCTCAAACGTTTCGCGCTCCATCACGTGGCACCAGTGACACGCACTGTAACCCACGCTGACAATCACGAGCTTGCCTTCCTTGTTTGCACGCGCCCACGCTTCGTCCGCCCACGGCACCCAATCCACGGGGTTGTGTTGGTGTTGAAGGAGGTAGGGAGAAGTCGACCGAGAAAGCGCGTTGGTAGCCACACCCCAAACTTACGCCTGCACGCCAGGCGCGGCATCGTCACACACAAATTTGAAACGCACCTTCATCCACAGGTGCAGAGGCGTTCACGCCACCGATCACAGGACCAATTGGACTTCAGAACTTCGCGCGTCCTCGTCCCATCCGGCTGCTGCCAGGCTTGCTGGGACGCTTTTTCACGGTGCGACGCTTGTTGTAGAAGTTGTTCTTACGGAAGTTGCTCGAGCCCATCACCACCTTGCTCACCGTCAACTGCAATGTTCCGTAGGTGTCGTTCTTGTCCGGGTTGCCGCGGGGGCTTTCGTAGGCCTCGTCCCATCGAAAACTGTCGAGATAGCCGACCGCGTCTTCTACCCCAGCAGCTTCTGCCACCACAAGGCTCGAGGGACTGCTCAGGATGCGTCCGATGTCGCTCAACGAGGTTGGATCCGCATACGTGTAGCTCACGTCGTCGAGGTAATCGGTGAGCGTGAGGTTCCAAACGAATTCCATTCCGACTCGGAATTGGTAGTTCACAATGAACGACACCCCGACACCCAAGGGGAAGCCCAACGCTGCGCTTCCGTAGGTCACCTTTTCTGTGCCAAATTCCCGCAGGTTGTGCCACTCGTCGTAGTCGAGTTGGTTGGGGTTCAGCGTGATTTGCCCTGTCTCGTAGAGGTAGTCTGCCGCGTTTCGGTCCAGTTGGGCTTCGGGGTTGTGTACAATTCCTGTCACACCGAGCGTGGCGTAGGAATTGAACCCGATGCGCAACTTGCTCGTGTACCGCGTGATCATGGGGAGGCTAAAGAGGTTGACTTCGCCGCGCAGACTAAGTTCATTCACGTAATTCCGGAAGTGCGCGTTGCGCGTGCGCCGCGCCGGATTCGTCGACAGGTTGTCGTAGTCCTCCAAATACACTGTGCCCAGCTGACCGCGAACGGCAAACGTGGGACTCAATCGGTAGCGCACGAAGACGTGGCTTGAGAATTTGGTTTGGCCGTAGTGCAAATCCGCAGCGAAATCGCGCCGGGTCAACTCGTCTCCTCCGATGTCACCGAGGTAATTCCCCGTCCCAAATGCAAACCCGTAGTCCAAGGCGTATTGGGCCTCAGCGTGTTGAGGCGAAGCGAGCACCGCAAGAGCGCCAGCGAGCATCCATGATTTGAGCAAGTTGATTTGCATGGGGGCAAGGTACAAACGGAACGCAAATGTTTCCACTCAACTTTCATGTACGAAGATTGTCGCGTTTTGTTCACATCCGTGCGGTGCGTTGTATGCGCGGGTTATTTTTGGGGCCAAATGAACGCAACGACCACCCCCCAAGCGTCCACCGCAGCCCTCGAGGCGCTGCAACGCGACCCGGAAATTGCCGCGATTGTGGAGCGCGAACGCGTCCGCCAAGTTGAAGGCGCCGAGCTCATCGCTTCCGAGAACTACACCAGCGACGCGGTGATGGCCGCCCAAGGCAGCATCCTCACCAACAAGTACGCCGAGGGCCTTCCCCGCAAGCGCTACTACGGCGGGTGCGAATTCGTCGACCAAGCCGAGCAGCTCGCGATCGACCGGCTTTGCCAACTCTTCGGCGCGGAATGGGCCAACGTCCAGCCGCACTCGGGCGCTTCGGCCAACGCGGCGGTGATGCTCGCCTGCTTGAAGCCGGGGGACACGATTCTGGGGTTTGACCTGGCGCACGGCGGTCACCTCACCCACGGCTCGCCCGTGAACTACAGCGGCAAGCTCTACCGTCCCACCTTTTATGGCGTGGAACGTGAAACGGGCCGCATCGACATGGACAAGGTCGCTGAGACGGCCCGCCGCGAGAAACCCCAAATGATCATCTGCGGCGCGTCCGCATACGCCCGCGAATGGGACTACGCCCGCTTCCGTGCCATCGCGGACGAAGTCGGAGCCATCCTCCTCGCCGACATCTCACACCCCTCCGGACTCATCGCCGCGGGACTCCTCGACAACCCGCTCCCGCATTGCCACGTCGTCACCACGACCACCCACAAGACCCTTCGCGGGCCGCGCGGCGGCGTCATCATGGTCGGCAAAGACTTTCCCAACCCGTGGGGACTGACCACGATGAAAGGCGATGTTCGAAGCTTCACGTCCCTGCTCGACAGCGGCGTCTTCCCCGGCATGCAGGGCGGACCGCTCGAGCACGTCATTGCGGCCAAGGCCGTGGCGTTTGGCGAGGCGTTGCAGCCGAGCTACAAGGCCTACTGCCAGCAGGTCATCAAGAACGCCCAGGCGATGGCAGCAGCCTTCGTCGAACGCGGCTACGACCTCATCAGCGGAGGCACAGACAACCACCTCATGCTCATCGACCTCTCCAACAAAGGCGTCACGGGCAAGCTCGCCGAGCAGGCCCTCGGACGCGCCCACATCACGGTCAACAAGAACATGG
>JBDQOS010000079.1:0-3828 GCA_040261075.1 Flavobacteriales bacterium | reverse complement strand
GCTTTGGATCTACGAGTCGTTTGACTTCAGCGACGAAGGCCAAATCGTCTTCACCCAAGTCTTTTCCGACCTCGCTTCTGCCTACCGGCAGCTCCGTGCAACTCCTGCCGAGGAATGACCCTCCCCGACCCTTCGATTCAGCTTCAACCTGGCAACAAGGTGGTCATGTTCGTGCATCACCTCAAGGCAGGGTTGAGTTCGGCGCAATTGGCGGAATACCGCCGCATGGACGACGAGACGCTTGCTGTCGCGATGGGCATGGATGGCTACCTCGGCCACGAATACGCCAGCAACGAGGGGGGCACGGTGTTCATAAGCTACTGGCGAGACGACGCGGCCGTGGACGAATGGTCGCGGCATCCGGTGCACCGAGAAGCCAAGTCGAAAGGGCAGGATGAGCGGTACGCGTCGTACCGAACTGCAATCTGCACGGTCGATCGGCACCACATGTATGCTTGAGCTTTTGACCCTCTTTTCTGCTTAAATCCCATAGGGTTTGTTAAAACCTTCATCTAGAGCCAACATTTGACAACGATTGGCAGCTCACCTTTAACGCATTCATTCAAAACCCTTTACGATGAAGCATACCGTTCTTTTTCTTGCAGCTGCCCTCGTGGCGTGCTGCCCCTCTTTCGCCCAGGAGGAATCTTCTGACTTCGCTGAATACGGCGTGGGCTTGGGAATCAGCCCGTTTGGACCCTCCCTCAACCTCACCCACAATCTCTCTGAGAAAACGAGTCTTTTCGTTGGCATCGGTGCCTTCTCTGGCGACAATCCCGCAAGTCCTGAAATCAGTGGTGTCACATTTGACGCCACAGGTGAAACCAACTGGATTGGATTTTTCATCAACCACCGCCCCTTTGAAGATGCCGATTGGTTTCGAGTCAACACAGGCATTGGCATTGGTGGTATCGAAGGCACCTTGACCGATCAGGCAGATGCGAGCCACACGTACAACGTGAGATACCAAAACAACCCCGTCGGATACCTCGGTGTCGGCGTTGGTGCAAAGCCCGTCAAGGGCATCCAAGTGGGCTTTGACGTTGGTGCCTTGCACACTGGTGGACCCAACATCACAGGCACTGGAGACCTTGCAAGTGACATCGGAGACACGTTTGGTTTCGGTCGTGTACTGCCCAACTTCCAACTTAGCGTGAGCTACGGATTCTAAGCCAGCCAAATACCAGAAGAAAAGCGCGCTTCACGGCGCGCTTTTTTTGTTGTGACAAGCCAACAAAAAACCCCGCACTTGCGTGCGGGGCTTCTTTTAGGTTGTGGGCGAGGTCAAAATCAGTGCTGAAGGACGACGCGCTGAGTGAGGTCGCCCACCTCAAGCACGTAGATGCCCTCCGGTAGGTCGGATACGAACATCGTCAGGCGGCCAGGAACCGCGCGTTCTGACCGAACGACCTGCCCCACGGAATTCACGAGACGCACCTGCGATCCTGCCTCCAAGGTCGCAGGCAGTTCGAGGTTCACGTGTGTGGACGCCGGATTGGGGTAGGCTCGGATTTGGGCAGAAGATTCTGGCACAGGCACCGAGGACGTGTCCAACACCAAGGACAGGGGGTCTGTCGAGCAAGAACTGTAGTAGCTGTACTCGATATAGGTCATCGTGCACCCTTCGAATCCATCAAGCACCACCGCAACGAGTTCTGTCGCTGACATGGAGAGCACTTGCATGTACCCCGAGCACATGTAAAAATCCCAATCGTAATTGTACGAGTCGGCAGAGGCTCCTTCGCACGTGATTGTGACCGTGTCCCCGACGGCCACCAACGTGTCTCCTACCAGCGTGTAAGGAAGCTCGGAGTAGCAACTTCCGTCGTCCTCCGTGGCGTTCCATTCGTAATTGCACGCGGCGAAGTCCGTGCACCCCAGCACCTCCAACTCGTCGCAGGTGCCGTCTCCGTCCGTGTCGTTGAGGCACTCTCCGTCGCAGTCGTAGTAAGTCGCGGCATAAATGCAAGGCACAAGATCCGTGGGCGACTCGACGTAGTTGCACGCCTCGGGGTCCTCACAACCGGCGACCTCGTTGGCGTCGCACACGCCGTCGCCGTCCATGTCGTTCAAGCATTCCCCGTCGCATCCGTAGCCCACTTCAGGCATGTCGCACGACCCGTCGTCGGCGGTCGCGGAAGGGTTGAAGTTGCAGGCCTGACCATCGGTGCATCCCGCGAGCTCGTCGCACACTCCATCCATGTCCACGTCGTTGAGGCAGTTTCCGTCGCAATCTGTACCTGCTTCGAGCGGGAAGACGCAATCTTCAGGAACCGAGTAATTCACCGCGGCGTAGTAATTGCAGGCTTCGGGGTTGTCGCACCCGGCAATCAACGGGTGGTAGCGGAACAAGCGTCCCGTTACCGGGAACCCCGTGAACGGGAAGGGGTTGTAGTAGAACTCGTCGAAATTCTCGAACATTTGTTCGGCATTGACGTTGGTCAAAATCAACTCGGAGGGCCCGTAGCTGTAGTAGTCGGGGACAAAGGCGTGCCAACCTGCGGCCACGTATTCTTCGAGCCACTCCGCCGATGTCGCCGACAGGTGAGATTCGCCGAAGTGGATTTCAATCACGCTGTTCCACTCGTACAGGCGAAACTGAAAATTGATGAAGCTGTAGTCCTCAAGGGGAGGGCCATATACCTCGTCGTAAAATCCCGTGTTGGCGTATTCCAGCGTAAACACTTGGTTGCCCGCCTCGCCTTCCGTTTTCCATTGGATGGTCGACATACCCACCTCGGCCACGCCGGTCAAGCCCAAATCCGCCACGTCAAGGTCGCCCAACACCAGGAATGCCGCAAGGTCGTAGTAACCCCCTGCGCCCATACCAATCAGGGTCGTGCCCATGTCGTTTTGCATCAGCGTCGAAAACGCCGTGCCCATGAAGTCAAACTCGAATCCTAGCTCAGACGCGAATTGCGGATCGTCCCACCCTCCTGCATCGTCCCAATCTTCCGAGCTCAAGACCGTGGCGTCGGTGAGGGATTCGTAGGGCTCGTCGAGCACTTCGAGGTAATACGAGGCGGTGGGCTGTGCCCACGCAGAGCACGCGACCCAACCGGTCAGCAAAGCGGAGAAAAAATGTTTCATGAAAGAGTGGGATCGATGAAGCAAGATGCAACTCATTGAATTTCGCGGGTGTGAAGTTGCGTTAACTTCTAAAGAAAGCTTTGGGGACAATGTGCCACCACTTTTTCAAGCATGCTTGACGCGCGAGCCAACAAAAAACCCCGCACTTGCGTGCGGGGCTCCCTTGGGTTGTGGGCAATACTGGACTCGAACCAGTGACCTCTCGCGTGTGAGGCGAGCGCTCTGAACCAGCTGAGCTAAATGCCCCTCAGCTCCGCCTCCGTTGAAACGGACGGCGAAGATACGCAAGCCCTTGCGATTTGCAAGTGTTTGAGTTCTCCGAAAAGTGCGCCCTGCAGGGCTTGAACCTGCGACCAAGAGATTATGAGTCTCCTGCTCTGACCAACTGAGCTAAGGGCGCGAGACGGAGCGAAGTTACAGCGGAAGGAGGTGCGGCAGGAGCGATGACGTCAATCCGACGCGGCCCCCTCTTCCAGCCACTCGAATTCCAGTTGGCGCTTGGCGAGGTCGGCCGCGACGACGCGCACCGTGATTTGGTCTCCCAAGCCGATTTTGGTGCCGGAGCGCAGGCCTTCAAAGAGCATCCGGTCTTCGTCAAAGACCCACTGATCCCAAGGAAAGGATTCCTTGGGGACGAAACCTTCGCATTTGTTGCCGTCGAGCTCGACAAAGAGTCCCCGCCCGATGGTGCCGTTGACCAAGCCTGTAAACGTCTCCCCGATGCGCGACGAGAGGTAT
>JBDQOS010000078.1:0-4140 GCA_040261075.1 Flavobacteriales bacterium | reverse complement strand
TCCGTGGTTCCCTATTTGGCCTCGCTTTCCCCCGAAGCACGGGCGCTCGGAGCGGTCAACACCTTGGTGAAAAAAGCCGACGGATGGCACGGCCACAACACCGACGTTTGGGGGTTTCGACGCGCCGTAGGGCCGTTTTTGGCCAACCGCCACGAACGCGCTCTGGTCTTGGGGACCGGAGGCAGCGCTGCGGCGGTTCACCACGTGCTCGCGGGGCTCGGCATCGAGGCTGTGAGCGTGTCGAGGTCTGGGGACATCTCTGCCGGGAGCAAGGCGTTTGGCCGCCCATGCTTGGGGTACCACGAATTGGCCGAATGGACGCTGAAACATCACCTTCTTGTTGTGAATTGCACCCCGGCTGGGATGTCGCCACGAGTTGACGAGATGCCGGACTTGCCCGTGCAATTCTTGACCCCCAACCACCTCGTGGTGGACCTCATTTACAATCCCGCAGAGACGCGGCTCTTGCGCGAAGCGAAGTCCCGGGGCGCGGAAGTCCTGAACGGTGCAGACATGCTGCGACTCCAAGCGGAAAAAGCGTGGGAAATTTGGGCCGAGGCCGGGGTGTAAAGGCCGGGACAGTCGTGTAATTTTGGGGGAAACGCTTCGGCAACATGCCCTCCAACCTGCCCCCCACTGAACAAGCCGGTCCCGTCGACAACTTGCACGAGATGTCGGTCCCTGAATTGCTCGAGGCCATGCACCGCGTGGATCACGACGTGCAGCCGGCTGTCGAATCGGCCATGCCCTCCCTGGCAGGCCTGATCGAACCTTTGGTGGAGCGGATGAAACAGGGCGGCCGTCTCTTTTACCTGGGCGCGGGCACGAGCGGACGGCTTGGCGTGGTGGATGCGAGCGAATGCCCGCCGACGTTTGGAGTTTCGCCCGGAGTGGTTGTGGGACTCATGGCCGGAGGAGACGCCGCCATCCGCGCCGCAGTCGAGGGAGCCGAAGACGACGAAGACCAAGGCTGGCGGGACTTGGAAGCCCACGAAATCGCCCCCCTCGACACCGTGGTGGGCATCGCAGCGAGCGGCCGCACACCTTACGTCCTTGGCGCCCTGAGGCAAGCGCGGCTGCGCGGCATACTCACGGGATGCATCACGTGCAACCCGGACAGCGCGGTGGTCCACGCGTGCGACCACCCTGTGGTGGCGGTCACCGGACCTGAATTTGTAACCGGCTCCACCCGGATGAAGGCGGGGACCGCCACCAAGTTGCTCCTAAACCGACTGACCACGGCAGCCATGATTCAATTGGGCCACGTGCAAGGAAATCGGATGGTGGACATGCAGTTGACGAACGCCAAGTTGGTTCAACGCGGCGCCCGAATGGTGGCCGAAGCCACAGGACTAGACGTGGCTGCCGCCGAGGAATTGCTTTTGGCCCACGGAAGCGTACGCACCGCAGTGAAAGCTCATAAGGAAGGCTAATGCACGCGCTCGAACCCTATTACGCTTGGCGCAACCACTACGTCGCAAGTGAGGACCCGCAGAGTCCGTTCTTCGACCGGGTGTACAACGAGTTTGCTTACCACCTCAAGGTCTACGACCATTACATCCACCCGCAATGGGATGAGTTCGGAAGCCAAACCCTGTACACCAAAATCCTGTATGCCGACTACGACGAGGGCTACGCCGTCCTCGAATTCATCGGAGAGTGGAACGACTGCCTGTTCAACGACATCATGTTGCTCAAACGCGAGGTGATCGATCCTTTGACGACCGCGGGGGTTTCGAAGTTTGTGCTGATTGGGGAGAACGTGTTGAACTTTCACCACAGCGACGACGCGTATTACGAAGAGTGGTTCGACGAGGTGTTGGAGAGCGACGGGTGGATCGCGTTGTTGAATTTTCGGGAACACGTCCTGGCCGACATGCAGGCCATAGACCTCGACTCGTACTTCGTGTTGGGGGGAGAATTGAACGAGATGGGGTGGCGAACTTTTACGCCGGAGCAACTTTGTCGGCGCATCGGCGATTGCGTCGAAAACCGATGGGGCTTGTTAGGCTAAGTTCGAAGCCCTCCACGCGTCCCACGCTTCGCGGTCCGAGGCGAATTGAAATTCGCGCGACTCCAAGGAGTTCACGTCACGCCAACCGAGCCGTTGATGAAACATGGGGACTCGTTTCCCAAAGACGTCCTCCAGAATTCCGTCGTCCTCGAAACCAATTTCCCCGCACAGCGCGGCTGCGTAGTGAATCGCAACCACTTGCTGGTTTCCGTCGAAGGAACTGAGGTGCGCTTTTTGGCTTACGTGCACCAAGTCGCCGACCTCCACCGGTTGCCCCAACTCTTCCAACGCCTCACGCCTCAAACAGGCCGTGGCGCCTTCGCCCCACTCCATTCCGCCTCCTGGGAATTTCATCACACCTCCAAGCGGAAGGCGCTCGTAGGACACCAACATCTGGCGGACGCCTGTCTCAGGGTGGCTTCGCATGACCATCATGTAGACGCGAACGTTGAAGCGCCCTTTTGGGTTGGCAGCGCGGATTGCACGAAGCATTTCGCGCTTTCCCGGCGGGCCCGGCACCCGGTCCACGAGAAACCCTGCTTCCTCCATGGCGCGGCGAACGTCGCCTTTGGCGCAATACGTCACGAGTTGGCCCCCTGGCTTGAGCGTCATTCGCATCCGATCCATGGCCGCCGGAGTCCAAAGCTCGGGCTGGGCCGCCGGCGCAAAGGCGTCGAACAGAACCACGTCGTGGTGTTGATCCTTCAATTCCGCTTCGAACAAACCCGTCGTGACACGCTGAAAATCAAGGGATTCATCTTCCCACTTTCCCAGATCGTGCAAGGCACGCCACAAGGCCTGAGGAACGTCCGCAACCTTGTCGTACTCCAAGGCGGACACGTCGTCCCACGACAACGGAAAGGGTTCCAAGCTTGTCATGCGTACGCGTCTCCCTGATTTGGCGGCCCTTCGCCAAACGTCGAGGACATTCAACCCCGTCCCGAGTCCCACCTCCAACACGTGAATGTCACCCTCAGGCACCCGGTCCAAAGCGGCGCTCACCCCCATCTCCCCAAACACGTGCTGCGTTTCGCTCCAGGCACCGTGCACGCTGTGGTAAAACACCTCCATGTCTGGCCGATGCAACGTCTTGCTGCCGTCTCGTGTATCTCGAAGCTTCACAACGACAAAGGTCCGTCAATCCGCACAAAGCCTTGCAACCTTGACCTCGCCTTCAAAATCCTTCCAGGGCTCCCAGCCCAAACAAGGCGAAATCCAATCGCACAGGGTCGTGAGGATCGACCTCTCTGAGCGCAGCAGTCAGCTCCTCCACGGCGCGCCAGTCGTTGGCTTTTCTGGACAACAAACCCAATTTTCGCCCCACCGTTGACGTGTGAACGTCAAGCGGAATGTGAAGCACAGAGGTGGGAACCGCATCCCACAGGCCCAAATCCACCCCCCGATTGGACGGGCGAACCATCCATCTGAGCAGCATGTTCAGTCGCTTGGCTGCAGAACCCGAGGCGGGGTTGGCGACGTGTTTTTTCGTGCGCGACGCCACACCTGCTTGGGCCATGAATCGCGCGTGAAATTCCGCCAGCTTGGGTTTGACGTCCTCCGGCTTGACTGCCGAACCAGGAGTCCCGAGCATGGCTCGTTCCAAGCTTCCGTGATCGCGCAACAACGCGGCCAACGCCCGAACAAACCCCCGGGCGTCCACCTCGTTAAACGTCCTGTGCACAAACCCATCGAGCGCACGCAAATCCGTCTCCTCGTGGCCCAGCACAAATTGACCCGGAGCGTGGTCCATGCGGGCCATCAGCCCGTCCAAACTTTTCAGAATCGCCACACGGTTGCCCCAGGCCAACGTGGCCGCGAAAAAAGCCGCCACCTCCACGTCTTCCCGAAGCGTGTAGCGATGTGGAATGGACAACGGATCGTGGGGAAGAAAATCGGGCACTTCGTATTGCTCCGCCTTCTCCAACAAAAACTCCTTGACGTCCTCCGGTGCCATGCGGCAAAAATCGGGCTAAATTCGCATCGTGTGGGGAAGGCCTGACATACTCTGGGGATTGTTGGCGCTCGCCATTCCCATCGCCCTGCACTTGCTGCAGTTGAGGCGATTCAAACGCATTCCATTCTCCAACGTCGCCTTTCTCAAGGACGTCCAAAAAGAAACCCAATCC
>JBDQOS010000077.1:0-10698 GCA_040261075.1 Flavobacteriales bacterium | reverse complement strand
TGATCCAACGGCCCGCTTCGGTGGTGAAGGAGTTGATGGAGAACGCCGTCGACGCGGGGGCGACTTCCATCGAGGTTCACGTCTTGGACGCGGGCCGGACATCCATTCAGGTGATCGACAACGGCGCCGGGATGTCCTCCGAAGACGCGCGTGTGTGCTTTGAACGCCACGCCACGTCCAAGACGTGAACCTCGATGGAAGTCGCCCCCGCGTCGACAGCGTTCTCCATCAACTCCTTCACCACCGAAGCGGGCCGTTGGATCACTTCGCCCGCCGCGATTTGGTTCGCAACGTGGTCTGGCAGGACGTGGATTGTTTGGCTCATCCGTTCGAGTGCATGAATTGAAGAAACTGCCCGTAGTCGCGGGACTCCACCCACAGAATCGCCCGGTACGTGAGGTACACGAGCACGACCGCCACACCTGCCGCACGAAGGGCTGCCCTTCGACTCGCCTGGATGGACGCGGCACGACGAGCGGCGCGGCCCTCGGCATCGCGTCCGCCCTGGCGAAACTTGATGGGACGGGGGCCGTCGCTCGCCCCGTTGACCTCCTCTTCGACGCGTCTCTTGCGCTCTTCCCATTCCGGACGGGAATTCGGCAAGTGCCTTGACTTGAAGGCAAACGTGCGAGGCTCCGTTTTCACGTTGCGAAAAGGGCCGCGAAACTTGGGCGCTTTCATGCCCTCGAAGGTACGGGAGCTCAGGCCTGAGTCCGCTCAAATTCCGTTAACACGGCATCCACATCTCGTCCACCGTAATGCGCCAAAACCCGGCGCAAAACCCGTTCGACGCTCGCGTCTGGGCACGAGGCTCCCGACGTGATCAGGACCGTGGGCACGCCCCCGTCTTTTCCGGCCTCGGGAAGCGGTTGCGGGGTGACCGTCATTTGGCCTGCGTGCATGTCATAGTGATGCACGCCGTCCTTCTTCCACTCCAACTCGTTCCGAACGAAGTAGGTCGGCATGTGCTCTTCGCACAACTCCACGAGGTGCGAGGTGTTGGAGCTGTTGTACCCTCCCACCACCAAGGCCACGTCTGCCCCGCCCGCAAGCAAGGCGCCTCGCGTGGCACTTTGGTTGTCGTTGGTGGCGTAACAGAGCGTGTCACGCGTGTTCGCGAATTGCCCCTCCGGGTCCGCGTCCACCGCCTGCTTCACGCGGTCGGCGATTCCCTGGGTGTCGGAGGCGAGCATGGTGGTTTGGTTGACCACCCCCACGCGACGAAGGTGCTGCTGGGGATCGAAGCCCTCGGTCGTCCGGCCTTGAAACACGTCCCAAAACGCCGACACGTCCTCGCGAGGACCTTCCATCCAACGTGCCAAGAATTCGGCTTCGGCGCCGTCTTTGACCACCAAGGCGTGGCCTGTCTCTGCGGCGTGCGAAAACGTGGCCCGCGTCTCTTCGTGCTTGGGCTTGCCGTGAATCACCACTGTGAAATCGTCCCCTCCCAATTGCGCCGAGCGCTTCCAAACCTTCTCCACAAACGGGCACGTGGTGTTGTATTTCTGCACGTCCACCCCAAGCTTCTTCAATCGGTTTTCCAATTCGACGGTGGCGCCAAACGCCGGAACAATCACCACGTCCTCGGGCCCCAACTGCGACAGCGGAATCAACTCCTTTCCAAGCGTGTCGTGGAGAAATTGCACCCCTCGGCTCTGCAAATCGGCGTTGACTTCGGGGTTGTGAATCATTTGGCTGAGCAAGAAAATTCGCTTGCCCGGATTCTCATCCACCGCCCGATAACTGATCTCGATGGCGTTTTCTACGCCAAAGCAAAACCCAAAATGCCTCGCCAACCGGACCCTCACTTCGCCAAAGTCCAATTCGCTTGGCGTGAAGTCTTGCTTTCTGGGGTCCAACGCTTTGCGCCGGGCTTTGACCCGGGACACGATGGGACTGCGGTAAAACTCGGGGATGTCGAAGCTGCGCATGAATGCCAAAAATACCTTACCCCATCGCAACCTTCTGCACGGCCAATTCGTTCACTCTCCCAAGTTCTTCAGAACACACAAAATTGAAACGTTTGCCCGGATGGAAACGCGCCTTGGTGAAACGGGGCGCGACAGGGACCCAAGGGAGGCTTCGGCCTCCCTTTTTCATTCCCCTTGATAACGTCACGGCGGATCAGGAAGGTTGGCGGTCCCGACGTTTGGCCATCCCCTCCGCGTTGTCGAACGCCCGACGAAGTGCGTCGTCCCAAACCTCCGACGACCGGCGCGCCACCGCCCGGACGTCCCGCACCACCTCCAAGTCCGTTGACGATTTGAAGTTCAGCTGGTCGAGCGCCAAACGCTGCACCAGCACCGACTGCAATTCAGGCGCGTAGGCCAAAAAGGGCCACTCCTCGCTTCGAAGCGACACGTGAATTCGGTCGGATTCGCTCAACCACTCCAAGGTCCAGGCGTCGAGTGCAGGCACGATTTCGGGACAATCGTCGAGGCCCACTTTCATGCGCCATTCGAGCGCTGCGCGAACCCATTTGGCGTTGGCCTCGCCCCGTGCCGGCCAGTCCGGCGCGTCTGCGCACGTCCAACACGTCCAGCACCAAGGACCCCAGACCAGCCACGCCGAGACCCACGACGTCATGCCGGCTCGGCGTCCTGTTCAACAAAACGAATGCCCAATTCCGCCAGCCCCTTGAGCAAGGGCTCGTAGTACGTCCGCGACATGGGAACGTCCACACCCGTGGTCCCGAATTGGCCTTCCAACAAGGGCTTCACGGCCAGCGCCATGGGCAGCCCCACGGTGTCGCTCATGGCCGTGAACACGCTGTCTTTGCCTTCCAAACACAAACTCGACGTCTTCGCCCGGCGCTCGCCGTTCACTTCGTAATCGAACCGGTGCCACATGACAATCATGTCCCGGTCTGCCGGACGAAGCACCCATTTGTCGGTCACGAGGCGTTCCACGATTTGGGCCGGGGTGCCTTCAGGCTTGTCCGGGCCCGAGGCGTCGTCGAACAGGCCCAGCCACGCCAAGCGGTCGAGGTCTTCGTCGGACGCGCCGGTGACGTGCTGCACCGCATCCCACACCGTGCGTCCCGCCTCGGCATCGGCGGGCAAGAAACTCCGCGTCCAGTCTGCCCACGACACGCCGGACGGCCACGACAACGAAGCGTCGTCCCGCACCATGCCGAGTTGGACGAGGACGTCCCACGACGAACTGAAGCCGGCGCACCGGAGCGTGCCTCGCACCAACGTCTCCACCTCCTGCAACCCGTACAGTTCCCGGTACCCGAGCGAGTCCCTGTTGGGGTACCCGTCGTAGAAACGCCCCTCCACTTCGATGGGCGTGAGGGTTTGGAACGTGCGGTGCGGTGGCACCACGCGGACACGGCCTTGGTCAAGGAAGGTCGCCGAGCCACCTTGCCCCGCCAGCACCACGTTGCGTGGGTTCCAGCTCAGTTTGTAATGCCACGGATTGTCGTCGGAGGCCGGAGCCACCAGGCCGCCGCAGTAGGACGAAAAGCCGACCATGCGGCCTCCCTTTTCCCGAATCTCGTCGATGACCTGCATGGCGCTCATGTGGTCGATTCCCGGGTCGAGGCCCAATTCGTTCAGCACCAGCACCCCGGCCTTTTTCGCCTCGGAATCGAGCGCCCTCATCTCCGGGCTGACGTAGCTCGGCGTGATCACGTTCACCCCGGCCGCAATGGCGACGCGCGCCACGTCCACATGCATGAACGCCGGCAACATGCTGATGACCAAATCCGCGTTGCCAATTCGGGCATTTCGCTCAGAAGGGTCGTCCGCCGACAACGCAAAGGCCTCGCCGTGGCTGTGGCCCTTGACCTTAGACTCAGCCGCCGCCAAACTCACGTCTCCCACCTGAATCGTCCACCCCTCCCGTTCCGATTGGCCGAGCAAATGCGCGATGAGCGAAGAACTGCTGCGTCCCGCTCCAAGCACCAAAATCACCTTCCCGTTCGTCATGAAGTGCAAGGTAGCACGGCCCGGTTTGGCACGGCCCTTGCAAGGCCAGAATGACTACCTTTCCACACGCGATTCTTCACGACATGAAAACACGGTACGCCCTCCCTTCTTTCTTGACTCGGATGCTTTCCCTGGCAGCCGCGGTCGCACTGTTGACCCTTGCCTTGCCAGGTTGCAACGGTTCCAAAGCCTTCGTCAAACGCGCAGGCAAGATGGAAGAGGCGGGCATGATGCCGCAAGCCGCAAACCTCTACTACACCGCCGTCGTGAAAAAGCCCACCAACATCGACGCGATGGTGGGGCTGAAGCGCACAGGCCAAATCGTGCTCGGACAGCACATCAGCTCGTTCGACGAAGCCGTGGCCTTCGGGCAACGCGAGACCGCTTTGGACGCGTGGCACGAGGCCGAAGCTTGGAACGACAAGCTCCGCGCCGTCGGCGTCGATTTGGCCTTTCCAGAAGCCAAACGCGCCTCGTACGAGGCCGTAAAAAACGCGCACCTCGACGCCACCTACCGACAGGCGAACATCCTCCTTGAACAAGAAATGTTCGCCGAGGCCCTCCTCGAATTTGACGCCATCCTGGCCCTGGATCCCACGTACCAAGACGCCCCCGCCCTGCGCAACGTCGCGTTCTGTGAGCCTCGCTACCGCGAAGGCGTGTTGGCTCAGGAAGCGGACCGGCACCGCGCGGCCCACAGCCAATTTGCCGAGGTCGTCGGCGCCGACGCCTCGTACAAGGACGCCAACAACCGCCTCAACCAAGTGCTCGAAGACGGGCGGTTCACCGTGGCCATGACCGAATTCAAAAACGGCTCGAGCCGAGTGAACCTCGAGGTGAAAATCCAAACCCTTGCCGAACAAGCGTTGATGAGTTCGGAAGATCCCTTCTTGAAGGTGGTGGATCGGGAGAGTTTGGCCTTGATTCTGCAGGAACAAAGCATGGGCATGAGCGGGCTGACCACCGGCGGCGACGTGGAAATCGGCAACCTCCTCGGGGCGAAGGCGCTTTTGAAGGCGACGGTCACCACCTGCGACCACCGGCAAACCCGGCTCCAGAAAAGCTACCAAACGGGTTACGAGCAATACAAAGTCGAACGAGTCAACGAAGAGGGCAAGAAATACTACGAAACGAAGTACCGCCAAGTGCAGTACCGCGAATTCGTGCAGGACGCCTCCGTGGACATCGCTTGCACGTTCAAGTTCATCTCCACGACCACGGGCGAGGTGGTGGCGTCAGAGACGATTTACGGCCGGGCGTCGGACAACATTCGCTACATCGAATACGACGGCAACACCTCGAAGTTTTACCTCGGAGGCAACTCGGGCGCTCGTACGGACGGCATGGCGCGCTCCGAGAGGGACCGTCTCTTGTCCTCGCGGCGGGCCATTCGCAGCGCCGATGCCCTCACCGACGAGGCGGGTCAAGCGCTGGCCAACCAAATCCAAGCCGCCGTCGAGCGGGAACTCCTCAACCTGATTCCGTGACGGCATGAAAGGACTCGGATGGCTTTTGGGGGCGTTGACTTTGGCCCTCGTTTTTGGGTGCTCCGGCTCGAAAAGCACCTCGGCGCTTGTGCCGAGCTGGGTGGCCACTTCCCCCGTGGTGCCCGGCTACTACGTTGGCATCGGATCGGCCTCCAAGCTGGCGCATCCGTTGGACGCAGACGCCGTGGCCAAGCAAAACGCGCTGGACAACCTGAGCCGGGAGATCCGCGTCCAAGTTCAATCCACCTCAAAGACCAACACGTTGCAAGTGAACGGATGGTTGTCCGAATCGTTCTCGGCCCAGTCCTCAAGCACGACCAACGAAGATTTGGAGGGGTTTGAGCTTGTGGACACGTACAGCACGGAGACGGAGGTCCTGGCCTACTACCGGTTGAGCAAGCAAGAACACGCCCGGATTCAAGAAGCCAAACGCCAAGCCGCCCTCGCCCTCGCCTTGGAACACCTCGAATCCGCTCGATTTGCGCGCGCCTCCGCTTCGATTCAGTCGGCCGTGGACGCCTCCATCAGGGGACTCGATGCAGTTCGCCCCTACTTGGACCGGCCGCTGATTCACACGGACGACCAAGGGCGAGAAACCAACGTCCCCGTCGAACTCGTGTCGATGCTGGAAGGCTGCATCGCGGGCCTGTCCTTGGTCGCGGAAGAGAACGAGGTGACGTTGCACGTCGCCGACGCGTTCCAGGGCGAGGTCGCCATCACAGCGCTCCTCGACGGCCAACCCGCCCCCAACGTCACCCTCGCGTACAGCTACCGTCGTGGCGACTTTCCCACCCGTGGCGAAGCCGTGACCAACGCGTCCGGACAAGCGACCGTGGTGCTGGAGCGATTCGAACCCGGGGTGACGTCCACCACCCTTGAAGTGGAAGTCGTGCCCACGGCGTTTGTGAAGGGCCTGCCCCTCATGCACCCGTTCCGGCAAGCGGCGGAAGGATTGAAAAGCCCTCCCATTCGCGTGGACGTGTCGTTGGCCCCAGTCGCCTTGGAGCTGCGCGTCGACGAGCGCGCCTTTGGAAAGAAGCGCGACCAAATTGTGCTCTCCCCCGCTTTGCAACAAGGACTCCAAAAAGCCAACGTCAAAGTCGTAAGCTCCGGCGCCGACATGGTGTTGACGCTTCAGGCCGACGCCCGACCCGGCGGTTCGGGACAAGGGTTCTTCACCGTTTACGTCGACGTGGTTGGCACCGTGACCGACGCTGCAGGAGAGACGGTGTTCACCCAAACCCTGACCAAAATCAAAGGCATCCAACTCGACCTTCCCCGCGCGACGGATGCGGCCTACGACAAAGCCTCCGAAGAAATTTCAAGCAACTTCGTTCCAGCCTTGATTCGACTTTGGCACGGTTTCTGAAAACAATCTTCCTGAGAAATCTTACATTCGGCAAAATCCAATTCACATGAAACTTCGAATCTCTGTTTTCACAGCAAGCACGGCAGCCTTGGTGTTCGCTTTGGCCAGTTGCAACTCCAACAAGGGGGTCACCCCCAAACAAGCCGGTGAAATCGAAATCCTCGAATACTGCGGGGGCGAAGAGTACAAGAGCGACAAAAACACGTTCCGTGCCTCCGCCACCGGCCAGAGCATGAGCCGTGAGACGGCCAAGAAAATTGCGCGTTCCAACGCCGAAGCAAAGCTTGCCCGCTCAATCAGCGCCACGGTTCAAATCGTGACAGACAACTACGTGAACAGCACCAAGTTCAACAACAAAGAGGAAGTCACGGAGACGTTCAACGACATGGCGAAGACCGTCGTGGACCAAATGCTCTCCGGTGCCATCACCGCGTGCGACCGTTTGACGCAGAAAACGGACGGCAACTACGTGAGCTACATGGCCGTAGAGCTCTCCGCTTCAGAGCTCGTCTCGAAGTACAACGAGAGCCTCTCGCAAGACGAGCGCATCAAGGCGGAGTACAACTACGAGAAGTTCAAGGAGACGTTCGAGGCCGAGATGGCCAAACAGCGTTGAGCCGCTGAAATCCAACCGCGGAGCAGGGTTTGGCCTTCGGGTGTAAGCACCGACTCCGGATGAAACTGAACGCCCGCAACGGGCAGGGTACCGTGGAGAAACGCCATGGGAAGTCCCTGACTGTTGCGGGCGTTCACGTGCAGGTCACCCGGCAACGACGCTTCGTCCACCACCCAGCTGTGGTAGTGTCCCACCGCCATCGAGCGGCCCACTTCCTTCCACATGTCGGCGAGAGGCGCCTCCTCAAGACCTTCGAGGGACCACGTGGCTTCGGTGGTTCGGCCGTGCAGGGGTGCATCGAGGTTGCGGAGGGTCGCTCCGAAGTGCAACGCCAAGGCCTGCATGCCCAGGCACACCCCAAGAACCGGCATGCGACGATTCAGGGCCTCGGCAACCACTCCCATGAGCTGGGGATGCTCCTCGGGAAGTCCAGGGCCGGGAGAGATCACGAGGGCGTCGGTTTGGGCCCACAGGTCGTCCGACCACTCCCCGTCCCGCACCACCGTCACGTGCACCCCTTCGCGTTCCAAATCGTGGGCGAGGTTCCAGGTGAAGGAATCGTGGTTGTCGAACAAGGTGATGCGCATGGGGTGTAGATTTGGGTCACCCTCACAAAAGTACCTCATGTCTTCACGCATCGACACCGACCAAGCCGCGCAACCCGTGGCCGCCTACAGCCAAGCTGTGGAAGCGGCAGGGCTCGTGTTCGTCAGCGGCCAGATCCCCCTTGTGCCGTCCACCGGCGAATTGCTTTCCGACTCGATGGAAGAAGCCACCTCGCAGTGCATCCGAAACGCACAGGCCATTCTTCAGGCGGCCGGGCTCGACTTGAACAACGTGGTGAAGGCCTCGGTTTTTTTGACGACGATGGACGATTACGCCGCCATGGATTCCGCCTACCGCAAGGCCATGCCGCAGCCGTTTCCTGCACGCGAGGCGGTGGCGGTTCAAGGCCTTCCCAAAGGAGCGCGTGTGGAGATTTCTATGATTGCACAAAAGGTTTAACTTAAAAACACCAAGAACATGTTTTTCAAGAAGTTCTTGTACTACATCAACCCCCTGAACCTGTTCAAAAAGGACAAGGAAGCAGGAATCAATTTGCGGATGATGCACGGCATCAACAAGGTGAGTTTCTTGGCGTTTTTGGTGTGCGTTCTTGTGATGCTGTACCGCTGGTACGCGCGGTCGTAATCCGGTGCAGAGCCGGGCGCAAAACCGGTCAGAAGAGCAGCTTGCCGTCGGCGCCTCGGGCTTCGAGTTTGAGGTCGCGTAGGAGGGCTGACTTCACATTCAATCGGAGCGAAAAGCTCTGCCGCACGCCGAAGGGAACCCAGTTGAAAGAAAGCTCCCAGCAGTGCAAATCCACGTAGAGGTTGAGGTTGGTGGGCGTGAATTCGCCGCGAGCAACGTCGTACCCTGTGGTGACGTCCACCTTGTAGCGCTTCATCACATGGACGCTGCCTCGGGCACTTAGGGCGTGGGTGACGGCGCTGGTGTCGCGCGCGAGTTCAGGCGCCCATTGACGAGCCAAGTTGAGGTTGTAGTCGAGGCGGAGGTTCCAAGGGGTTGCTGCGTCGGACGCCGACTGGAAGCTCGTGCCGAGCGCGCCGGTCACGCGCTTCAGGCGCACCACCCCCCCGCCCTGCGAAGCGAGGTAGGTGTCGATCACCCCTCCTGTCAACGAATCCCGAGCGTAGGCCGTGTGCGTGGCGTTGACGTTGACGTTGACGCGGTTAAAGAGGTTCGTGAACGCGCGCGTCTGGAAATCGGAGAGTTGGAGCGAGTCGGCCACGAAGTTGTAGCTGCCGGACGTGGCGAGGTTGTCGAGGATCTTGACCTTGCGGAGGTCGCCGGTTTCGCGGTCCGCAATTTTGGCCTCGACGTTCTGGGACAGGCTGAAGTTGAGGGAGCCGGCCTCTCGCATGTCGTTGGGCACGTAGCGACCAAGTGCGTAGGGGTTCCACCCCACTTCGCCCGCGTCGGTGACAAGGCTCTGCTCGCGCATGCGTTCCGGGTTGTAGCTGAGTCCGACGCTCGGGGAAAGAACGTGACGAACGGCTTTCACACGGCCCTGGCCCGGCACGTTGAAGAGGCCGTAAAAGCGCGTGCTCGCCGACACCCCCAAGCGCCATTCGTTGGTGGTTTGAAAGCCGCTCAACGTGTCCGTGAGGAAGGCCGTGGAGTCGGGGGTGACTTGCACCTCTGACACGTTCAACGCGTCGAACGAATCGAACTGATCGTAGGTGAAAGTCGGGGCAACCGAAACAAAACCTAAACTTGAACTAGATGACAACTTAACCTTGTGCTTCAATCCGTTACGAATATGAAGTGAAGACCATTCTTGCGCCCCAAACACGCTGTCCGGAGCCTGAATCGTGTTCTCCATTTGGCTGCTGTACGTCACCGCGACGCCGTCGAGAAAGGACGACCGCCCAACCTGGATGCCCATCAATTTGGCAAGGCTCGTCCGCTGCATGTTGATGGACAGCGAAGGCACTGTGAGGCTCACGTTTCCAGTGAGGGAATTTTGGCTGTGGCGCGCACTGACGTTTGCTGAAAAAGGCGTTCGAGGCACCTTGGCTGTCCACTGCAAACTGGACTGAAAGGTGTTGGACAGGTACTCCTCCTGCGAGCTGTTGAGGTTCTGTTGAAAGTTGCCAGAGGACCCAAAATTCACCGACGCGTTAAACCGCGAGTTGGGGCGCGCCCGTGGATCCTGGCTGTGGCTCCAACGCACGAAGAAGTTGTTGGACAACCCAAACCCGGGCGTTCCCGCAAACCCTTGACGCTGGCGCTGGTAACTCACGCTGAACGACCCCGTGCTGCGGTAGCGGTAATTGTAGTTGGACGCCACGCGAGCCGCCCAACTCCCCCCGGTGTAAACGTCTGTCAACAGTTTGGCATCCCAGTGGTCGCCCAGAGGCAGGTAATACCCCAGGTCTTTCAAGAAGAACCCGAGGTCGCCCCCGTCGCCGTAGCCGGGAAGGAGCACCCCCTGACTTTGCTTCTCACGCTGAAGTGGAAACCACCCAAAGGGCAGGGCGAGCGGCGTCGGGATCTTGCGAAACTTCAGGTACAACGGGCCGCTCACCACCTTTTCGTTGGGCACCATGATGGCCTTGGTGAGGTGGAAATGAAAGTGGGGGTTCTCGGCGTCGCAGGTGGTGAACTTGCCGTCGCGAACGTGGACCGTTTCATCCGGCTGACGCTTGGCACGGTCGGCGTGAAACACGATGTCCTGCTCCTTGGTGACGGCGTGGCGACTCAGCCCCTTCCCCGTTTCGAAGTTGTAGC
>JBDQOS010000076.1:0-6446 GCA_040261075.1 Flavobacteriales bacterium | reverse complement strand
CGTTGACGTACAACGGCCCTGACGTGGAGCACCTGGGGAAGGATTTGCTGTTCGCAGCCGGAAGCGGCAAGTTGTGGGTTTTGGACATCACCGATCCGACAGACATCACGTTGGTGAGTTCGGCGTCCTATCCCGGCGCACATTTTTCCCACCAGGTGTGGGTGTCGGACACCCACGACCACGCGTTTCTAGGCGACGAGCTCGACGAGACCTCGGAGGGCACGCCCACGCGGACGATCGTGTTTGATCTGACCGACCTCGATGCCCCTTCGGTGGCGGAGGTGTACGAAGCCCCTACTGCGGCGTCCGACCACAACCAGTACGCGCACGGGGAGTGGTTGTTTCAGAGCAATTACCGTGCAGGGTTGCGCATGTTGAGTGACGCATGGCCGGCGAGCGAGGTGTTGACGGAACGCGGGCACTTCGACCCCCTGGCTGAAACCGACGCGGCGGGATTTGAAGGGGCATGGTCCCATGTGATTTTGGAAGAGGAAGGCGTTTTGGCCTTTACGTCGATTGAGCAAGGACTTTGGGTGGTGCGACCTCGTTTTGCGCGCCTGAACAACGTGGCCATCACGGGATGTCAGGCCTCGGCTGAACCTGAACCCAACGCGTGGAGCATGACGTTGGTTGTGGATGCAGGGTGGGCTTTTCCCGTCGAGGTGGAGGTGCAAGGCGTGGTCATGGTTCCTGGTCAAACTGGGTCTTGGATCCTTGAAGAGCCGGGCTCGGTGTTGATGTTTTTCGAGGCTTGGGGAGTCCCCGGTGTTCAGCCCCACGTGAAGTTGACCTCCCAGCAGTCGTCGTGGTCTCTGAACATCTTGACGCCGGACGCCCTTTGGCCAGCACACTACGCGGACGACGACGGAGACGGGTATGGAAACCCCAACATGCCGGTGTGGGGGTGCGGGGAGGTGCCCGGGACGTCCTTGCTGCCGCTGGATTGCCAGGATTGGAACGCCAACACGTACCCTTCCGCACCCGAGCTCTGCGACGGCTGGAACAACGACTGCGACGACGAGGTGGACGAGGGAACTTCGCAACTGACGTGGTACCTCGATGAGGACGGGGACGGCTTCGGATCGAACGTGGCGCCCGTGGCGTACAGCTGCACTGCGTTGAATCAGCGCGTTTTGATCTCGGGCGACTGCAACGACAACGAAGCATCCATGTACCCCGGGGCGCCTGTGCTTGCAGACGGCCTGGACAACAACTGCGACGGGGCGATTCAGGAGAGCGAATTGAACCCGTGCATGGGCGATTTTGACCTCGACGGGGCGCGCACCATCAACGACATGCTTCACCTGCTGTCTTCCTTCGGGTGCGAGTTGGGTTGCACGGCCAGCCTCAACGAATTTGACTCGGTGTACACCAACGATTTGCTGCTGTGGCTCGGGGTGTTTGGGCTGGACTGCGACTGAGTCGAAGCCTGTCAGGGCGTTACGACTCGGCTTTCTGCTGGTCGTGCATCGTGGCGTAAAGACCGCCGAGTTCCAGCAATTCGGCGTGCGTGCCTTGTTCCACGAGGCGCCCTTCGTCGAGGACCAAAATGCGGTCCGCGCCGCGCAACGAAGCGAGGCGGTGGCTCACCAACACCGTGCAGGAGGCCTGCTGCCGATGAATTGCTCCAAGAATGGCGTCCTCCGTTTCCGTGTCGACGGCGGACAGGCAATCGTCGAGCAGGAGGATTTGCGGGGATTTGATCAAGGCGCGTGCGATGCTGACGCGTTGCTTTTGGCCTCCGCTGAGGTTGACACCGCGCTCTCCCAACATCGTCCGGTAACCGCGGTCGAACCCTTCGATGTCCGAGGCCACGCCCGCATCCCTTGCCGCCTGCGCCACTTCGGCGCCGTGGGGGTCAAGGCCTCGACTGCCAAACGCGATGTTGTGCCCGACCGTGTCGCTGAACAAGAACACGTCCTGCGGCACGTAGCCCATCCCTTCGCGGAATGCAGCCAGGTTCCATTCGGGCAAATCTGTTCCGTCCACGCGAACGTGACCTTCCTGCGGGTCCATCATGCGCATGGCAAGTTGCAGGACCGTCGACTTGCCGCTTCCGGTGCGCCCCGTGATTCCCAGCGTTTCGCCCGCCTTCACCTCAAAACTGAGGTCGTTCAACGCACGAATGCCCGTCTCCGGGTAGGTCCACGAGACCCGGTCGAAGACCATGGCCGGTGCTTCGGAGAACGGCGCCGTCCGTCCGCCGTTTTCAGGCGATTCCACGGACGGTTTCGCGTGCCAAAAATCCAAGATGCGCGCCATCGAGGCTTCGGCTTTTTGGACCAGGGAAGTGACCCAACCCACCGAAGCAAACGGCCAGGTAAGGAGGTTCACGTAAAACACGAACTGGAAAATGTGCCCCAATTCCAAGTCCCCCGACGCCACGCGGTGGCCGCCCACGTAGACCGTCAAAATCGTGCTCAGACCGACCAGAAGCACGATGAGCGGCATGAACATGGCTTCAACTTTCACCAAGTCGAGCACCTTCTCCTTGTACACGTCTGTTTCTGCGTCGAACCGCGTGGCGGCGGCTTGCTCGCGGTGAAAGCTCTTCAAGACGCGAATTCCTGCGATGTGCTGTTGGACGAAGCTGGAGACGGCGCTTTGGGCGCGCTGTCGGGCGTCGCTCTTCCGGTGAATGTTGGCCGAGATGAAGTAGATCCCTGCAGACATGAAGGGGAGGGGCAAGAGGGCAAAGGCCGTCAACACGGGGTCGATGTAGTACATCACGCCCACGACCATGCCCACCAACACCACCAGATTCAACGTGTACATGATGGCCGGTCCGAGGTACATCCGAACGTGGCTCACGTCTTCGCTGATCCGGTTCATCAAGTCGCCGGTGTCGTTCGCCTTGTAGAAGGTCGCGTCAAGCCGCTGGTAATGGTCGTAAATGGCGGCTTTCAGATCGTATTCCACCAGCCGACTCATCACAATGACGGTTTGGCGTGTGAGGAAGGAAAACACCCCTTTGATGAGGTAGGCCAAAAGAAAAAGCACCGCCTGCATCAGCCCGACCCAGACCACCGTTTCCAGCACCTCCTCCTTGGATTTCGGCGCCAACCGGGCGTCCCAATCGGCGCCGAGCCAGGAGGCCAGCAATTCGAGGTTTTGGGGCACCGTCAAGGTGCGGTCGGACACGTCTTGCCACGCAGCGCCCTCGCTGAGCGGCGCCAAGAATTCGCGGTTGGCGTCGTTCAACGCGTTGACGCCTTCGCCAATCATGGACGGCGCCCACACTGCGAACACGTTGGTCAGCACGATGAACACGATCCCGAGGAAGAGCCGTCCTCGGTACTTCCAAATCATGGGGTTCAGTGCCAGCAGAGATTTCATGGGAGGCGCGACTTCGCGTTAGAACGCAAAGTTCCACGAAACGGACGGCAAAATCGGGAAAAGGCTGACTTGTTTGGCCTGAATTTCCAACGTCCCTTCCAACAAGTCGCCTTCGTTGTCAAAGAACAGGAAGTACGGGTTGGCCCGGTTGTACAGGTTGTACACGCGGAACACCCAACGGCGGTCCACCTTCCGATCCGTGTCGTTTTTCTTGGGGAAGAACGTGGCGCTGACGTCGGCGCGGTGGTACGGGATCAGGCGGTACCCGTTCCGCGACCCGTACACGTCCGTCACGTAGCCTTCGAGGAAGTACCGCTGCACCGGCAGGGTAAGCGTGTTTCCCGTGGCGTACACGAAAATGGCCCCAAAGTTCCACCGCTCGCTTGGCGTCCAGTCCACCACCACGCTCAGGTCGTGACGCCGGTCGAACTTGGCGGGGAAGGGGTCGCCGTTGTTCAGGTCGTCGAATTGCCGGTCCGTTTTGCTCCAAGTGTAGCCCACCCAGCCGTTCAGTTCCCCAAATTTCCGCTTCAGGAAAAACTCGGCCCCGTACGACGAGCCCACCCCGAAGACGAGGTTGTTGTCCGGGTTGGTGCCGATGTTTTGGTCGGGACGGGTGTTCTCCGCGTATTCGACGAGGTTGTCGAGGTCCTTGTGGTAGACTTCGATGGAGCCTTCCCATTCGCGGTTTGCGCCGAGGTCCACAAAGTAGCCGGCGTTGATTTGACGTCCGCGCTGAGGGGGGACCAAATCCGAGCTCGGCACCCAGACGTCGGTGGGGGTCGTCGTGGCAGAGAGCGACGCGAGGTGCACGTACTGGTAATTGATGGACCAGCCGGCCTTGAGGCTGCTTCTCGGTCCTGTCTTGAGGCGGGCACTCAAGCGCGGTTCCCAGCCTCCGTACCGTTGCACGAGTTCTCCGGTTCCGTACCGCACCGTGTCGGAGGGACTGAGCAGGTTTTCGCCAGGCACGATTCGGGTGAACGGCCCCACGTGACGGAAGTCGCTGTACCGAACGCCCGCGTTGACGCGCAACGCGTCCGTCACGTCAAAGATGTCTTCGAGGTACGCCCCCGACTCGTGGCTGTACGCCACGGTGGCCTCGCCAAAATCGAACTCCGTGTCGCCTTGTCGGAAAAAGAACGAGGTTGGCACGAATTCGTGGAAGACGTGATCGAGGCCGCCTCGCACTTCGTGGCGCAGGTTGGGGTACCAGCTCAGCTGCGCTTTTTGGGTCCAATCGACCACCCCCGAATTGAAGCCAAACTCAAAGTCGTCTTGCCCCGACTCGAACGCGAATTCGTAGTTGCTGTAGGAAGCGTTGACGTTCAGGAAGAGCTTGTCGTTCACCACGTGGTTCCACCGCGTCGACACCATGGCGTTTCCCCAGGGGATGGACGCGCCGAAGCCCGCGTCGGCGCTGTTGAAGCTGAACACGTCCCGACCGAAGTAGCTCGAAACAAACACCTCGTCGCGTTCTGAAAAGCGGTGGTTGTATTTGGCGTTGAGGTCGTAGAAGTAGTACCCCGACCCAGCTGCTTCCGTCGTCTCGACGTACGGCCTCGTCAACACGTCAATGTACGTCCGCCGGCCCGAGACAATGAAACTCGACACGCCTTCAACAACCGGACCTTCGAGGGTGAGCCGCGAACTGATCAAGCCAATCCCCCCGCTTCCTTTCAACTCCTTTCGGTTGCCCTCCTTGAGCCCCAAATCGAGCACACTCGAAACCCGTCCGCCAAACCTCGCAGGCATGCTCCCTTTGTACACCTCCACCGAGGAAATGGCGTCGGCGTTGAACACGCTGAAAAACCCAAACAAGTGGCTCGCGTTGTAGATCGCCGCGTTGTCGAGCAAGAGCAAGTTCTGATCTGGGCCGCCGCCCCGGACGTAGTACCCGCTGTTTCCTTCGCCGGCGGACTGGATTCCAGGAAGCATTTGAATGGCCTTGAGCACATCCACTTCGCCCATCAGGGCGGGGAGTCGTTGAATGGTTGCCATGGCCACCTCGGCCTTGCCGAGCGAGGTGCTTTCGGTGTTTTGGCCGGCTGTTCCGACGACTTCAACGGCGTCGACCTCCACCGATTGCGGAGCCAGCTCCACGTTCCATTCCACGTTTTCACTCCCCGTGAGGGAGCGACTTTGGGCTGCGTACCCAATGAACGTGCAGCGCAATTCGGTGGGACGCGCGGGAAGGGTCAAGCTGTAGAACCCGTAAATGTTGGTGGACACGCCTTTTCCCTGACCTGCATCCAACACGTTGGCTCCCAAGATGTATTCCCCGGTGGTCGCGTCGGTGACGCGGCCGCTGACGGTGAAGGTTTGGGCGTGGATTCCCCAACTGAAAAAAGCCAACGCCCAAAGGGCCGTTGCTTGCGGAAAACTGAGGGGAAATTGTGGATGCGATGCCATGACAAAATTCGGGTGCGAAAGGTACCCCGCGTACCTTGGCCCCACGTGTCAAAGAATCCCAAATCCAGGCGGATTGTTCAGCTTGCTGCAGCCTTGTTTGCTGCGGCTTGCGTCGTGGCGTGCTCGGAGGGGACGTCGCTCGACGACCCACGGGTGTTCCGCTACAACGAAAGCGCGCCCATCACAAGCTTGGACCCGGCGGCTGCCCGAAGCTTGGAACACATGTGGGTGGTCGACCAACTTTACGACGGGTTGGTGGAGTTGACCCCGGCGTTGGAGGTGGCGCCGTGTTTGGCGACGTCGTGGACGTTCAACGACTCTTCGTTGACCTACCGATTTGTGTTGCGCCAGGGTGCGCGGTTCACGACGGGGCGGCCGGTCACGGCACACGACGTCGTCGCTTCCTTGGAACGGCTGCGCGACCCCAAGGTCCTCTCATCCGGGGGGTGGATTCTCGAAGCGGTCGCGGACGGAGGCATCGTGGCGGCGGACGACAGCACGGTCGACATTCGCCTCACGCGGCCGTACCCGCCGTTCCTTGGCCTCCTGACCACCGCTTACGGCAGCATTCTTGATGCCGAAGAAGCGAAGGTGTTGGGCGCGTCGCTCAGGGACACGCCTGCGGGGTCGGGGCCGTTCAAGTTGTCGTGGTGGGTTCCTGATGCCGGCCTGGTGTTGCACCGAAACGAGCTGTATTG
>JBDQOS010000075.1:0-4201 GCA_040261075.1 Flavobacteriales bacterium | reverse complement strand
GCCCGCAGATCGGTCAAGGGAAATCCCACATTGAGCAATGTGGTGACAGTCATGGTGGGCATTCGTAACCCGGACAAGGATTTGGAGCGGCCGTTGTGGTCTTCAGATGATGGTCAGCCGAAATGTGCGGAACTGTGGGTCAACGAACTTCGTTTGTCGGGCTTCAATGAAGAAGGAGGGTGGGCGGCCGTGGCCCAAGCGAATGCCACGTTGGCTGATTTGGCCAACGTGAGTGCGGCGGCCAACATGTCGGTGCCTGGCTGGGGTGGGTTGGAACAACGCGTGCAGGAAAGGCAGCGTGAGACGATTCAGGGCTTTGATGCGAATGGTACCATCCAATTGGGCAAGTTGCTGCCTGAAAAGTTGGGCGTGACGTTGCCCATGTACATGGGTTACAGTTTTCAATCGACCACACCTCAGTTTGACCCTTTGTCACCTGACGTTGAATCGGCATCCATTCGAGAGGTCATTGTGGGGTCAGACGAATGGAAGGATCTGTCGGATGATCAGCAGCAAATTGTTGACTCATTGCTTCAGAATAGAAATGACAACGCACGATTCACAAACGCGGTCAAAAGCATCAACTTTTCGAATGTGAAAATTTCCCCTCAAATGGGAAAAAGCGGAGGAAGCAAGGACAGAAACGATCGGAACAAAGGAAATGATGCCAAAGGGGACAAGGTAACCGAAGATCGTGAACGTTTCGGCGCCAACAATCCTCGTAGCGGAAGCAGCCGTGGGGGAAGCAGCAACAGCAGCAAAGGCCTCTTGTCCATTTTCAATCCTGCCAACTTTTCAGCCAATTACAGTTACAACGAGCAACTGCGTCAAGATGTAAATACGGAGAGTTTTCAGAACATCGAGCATCGAGGTGGCTTGAACTACTCATGGCAGCCCAAGCCCAAGAAACGCGAACCGTTTTCCAAGATTGGTTTCTTGCGCAATTCGGACTATTTGAAGCTCATTCGCGATGTGAATTTTTATTTACTTCCCAAGCAGGTAAGCGTGACGAATGACATGCGTCGCATGTATGAAAGAGGCGTGGTCCGGAACAATGTATCCACCTTGAACCTAGACAATCCATTTGCACCTGTTGCACCTGAAGATTCTGTACCTTCTATTCGGGTTGTTCCCCAAGTCGTCAAGACTTGGACCTGGAATCGCAATTACACGGTGAAGTACGATTTGACCCAGGCATTGAAACTCGACTACCAAGGCACGGCGCAAGCCTTGGTCCTTGAGCCAGGGCCTGGTCTGGATGGTGATGCCACGATTCCGGAGGAGTTTCTCGATAACGGAAACATCAACCCAAGCTACCAGCCATATCGAGATGAAGTGAGGGCGAGCGTGATGCAGGGCGGGGAGGTTACCAACTACAACCACCAAGTGAACGGCACCTACAAGTTGCCCTTGGACAAGTTTCCGTTGACCGATTGGCTGAGTGCCGACACGCGTTACCAGAGTTCCTTCCGCTGGGACCGCGCACCGTTTGCGCAAGACACCTTGGGCAACACCATCCAAAACAGCCGCAACCTGAGCTTGAACACCCAGGCCAACTTCAAAAACTTCTACAACAAGGTTCCCTACTTGAAGGAGATCAACAACAAGCGTCGTCCTCGCCCTTCGGACCGCAACGTGAGCAACGAAAAGCGCGACGGGTTTGGCAACATCGAGGAAGAGGAGGAGAAGGAAAAGAAGGAGATCAACCCGATTGAGCACATTCTGCGCTTCGCCATGGGCTTGCACAACGTCAGCGGCACCTACGCCCGCAACGAAGGCACGATGTTGCCTGGCTACGCGCCACGTTCGATGTACGGAGGATTCGACTCGGACCTGGTGGCGCCCGGGCTTCCTTTCCTGGTGGGACACCAAAACACGGACCTCTACGGCAACGGCTTTGGAGACGGCACGTTTGCGCAGCAAGCTGCGTCGAACGGGTGGCTGGTGCAGCAACCCAACCTCAACAACCAGTACACCGAGTCGTACAGCGAGAATTTCAACGTGCGGGCCAACCTCGAGCCCATTCGCGACTTCAAATTGGAACTGACGGCCAACAGGAACATCAGCAAGAACTACCAGAGCTTCTTCCGGTACGACGACGACTTGCAGGACTACGTCAATGAGTCGGCCAACGAAACCGGAAACTTCACCGCGACGGTGATGACGTGGCCGACGGCGTTTGTCGAAGACGACAGCACGTACACCAACTCGGTGTGGGAATCGTTCCTCGCCGGCCGACGGTCAATCAGCGATCGACAGAACGAGCTCAACTACAACGACGAGTTGAATGAGATTGGGTACGCGCCGGGGTTTGGGCCCATCAGCCAAAACGTCGTCGTGCCTGCCTTCATGGCGGCCTACCTCGGTTTGTCGGCGCAGGACGTGCCGCTTGACGTGTTCCAAGCGCCGGTGCGCCCGAACTGGCGCGTGAGCTACGACGGGTTGAGCAAAAACCCCACCTTGAAAAAGACGTTCAAGCGCTTCAACCTGAACCACACGTACCGCAGCACCATGTCGACGGCGTACACAACCAACCTCGGATTCGAGGGCGACGATTTGGGCCGTCCGACGGCAACCGATCAGGGGGAATACCAGGACTACATCAGCCAGCGTCAATACAACACGGTGACGATCTCGGAACAGTTGTCGCCGCTGGTTGGGGTGGACGTGAGCATCAAGACGGCGAACGACAACGAGCCTCAGGTTCGCTTGGAAATCACCCGGGATCGGAACGTGAATTTGGGCTTGTCCAATTACCAAATCACCGAGACCAAGACGAAAGGGGTGGTCATCGGTTTGGGCTACAAGTTTGACGACGTGCCCAACCCGTTCCTCAAGACGTATGGCAAGCTTCCGATCAAGATGCTCAAGAAGACCGACTTCTTGGTCCGTGCGGACATCAACATCCGTGAGAACAGCACGGTCATTCGCAAGATGGTGGAGCAGCAGAACCAGGTCACGGCGGGTCAGCGCTTGGTGTCGATCAAGCTCAGCTGTGATTTGGAGGTCAGTGACAAGATGACGTTGCGCGCCTTCTACGACCAGCAAATCAACAAGCCCAAGGTGTCGACGTCGTTTGCCACGACCAACATCAGTTCCGGTGTGGCTCTGCGCTTCAACTTGACGCAATAATCGCGTCGCGGGCGAATCGATGTTGGGAGGGCTCGGTGTAACTTTGGCCCATGAACATTCCAGAGAACCTGAAGTACACCAAGGAGCACGAGTGGGTGCGCCTTGAGGGTGATGTGGCCGTGATTGGAATCACGGATTTTGCCCAAGGCGAGTTGGGCGACATCGTGTTTGTTGAGGTGGAAACGCTCGACGAATCCTTGGGTGCCGACGACGTGTTCGGCACGGTGGAAGCGGTCAAAACGGTCAGCGATTTGTTCATGCCTGTGGCCGGCGAGGTCGTTGAATTCAACGAGGCGGTCGAGGACAACCCTTCGCTGGTCAACGAAGACCCCTACGGCGAAGGTTGGCTGATCAAGGTCAAAGTGGACAGCGCCGACGACGTCGCTTCGCTGTTGGACGCCTCGGGCTATCAGGCCCTCCTCGGGTAAGTCTCCATGGGCAAAGCCCTGACCCCAAGCGCGGGTATGCGCATTTGGGTTCTCCCGGCGTGCGCCTCGGTGGCGGTTGTGGGGATGCACTTGCTTCCTGGATCGGATTTGGCTGCGGACGACTGGTGGGCGGTCTGGCACATGGACAAGCTGTTGCACATGCTTGCCTTCTGCGGTTGCGGGTTGACCTGGGCGATTGCCTTGGCCAAACAGCGTCGCCTCCAAGGCCCTTGGCAATTCCCTGCCGTGCTTGTGGCAGGAACGTTGATTTTCGGCACGGTCCTTGAAGCCATGCAAGGTGCGTGGATGTCTGGCCGATTTTTCGATTTGGCCGACGTGGTGGCCGACGTGTTGGGGGCAGGAATGTCCTTGGGCATGTTTCAGGTCATCTTTGGTTGCCAACCGGGCAGAATCGCAAGCGATTGATTAATTTCACACCCTCAAACCCGTCTCATGCTCCGCAGAAAGACCCCCCAAGCCGACCTCGAGAACAAGCGCTCCGCCTGGCGCGCCCTCGGATTTGTGGCTTCTCTTGCCCTGATTTTGTCCGCGTTGGCGTGGACTTCCTACGACGTGGCCATCACGCGGGCCCTCGACTTTGAAGCAGACCTGCTCGAAGACGAGGAGATTCCTGTGAACGT
>JBDQOS010000074.1:0-5579 GCA_040261075.1 Flavobacteriales bacterium | reverse complement strand
CAACTGACGAAACGACCGGTTTTTTGGCACGGTTTTTTGGGCAACGAATTTTGGCCTTCAGGGGGGTGCTTCGCGTTGTACTTTTGCCTCTATGCTAGCGAAGCTATTTAAGGCCTTTGTCGGGGACAAGTCGGCCAAAGACATCAAAGAGGTTCAGCCGGTGGTGGATCGGGTGAAGGAGATTGAACCCTCGCTGGCCGGGTTGAGCGCGGACGAGTTGCGTGCGAAGTCGGC
The DNA here is from genome assembly GCA_040261075.1 of Flavobacteriales bacterium. Taxonomy (GTDB): domain Bacteria; phylum Bacteroidota; class Bacteroidia; order Flavobacteriales_D; family Sanyastnellaceae; genus UBA11663. Next base: position 5,345 of record JBDQOS010000074.1, on the reverse strand, counting down.
GGAGTTGCGCGAGCGCATCCAGGCGCACGTGTCGAGTGAGTTGGCCCAAATCGACGACCTCAAAGCCCAAGCCGCGGCCCTGCCCTTGACTCAACTGGATGAGAAGGAGGCGCTGTTCGAACAGGTTGACGCGTTGGAACTTCAAGTGAACGAGCGCCTCGAGGAGGTGCTGGCCGACATCATGCCCGAGGCGTTCGCGCTTGTCAAAGAGACGGCACGCCGCTTCGCCGCGGAGGGCGCGGTGGAGGTGACCGCCACGGACATGGACCGCGAGATTGCCGCGAGCCGCGACCTCGTGACTGTGGAGGGCGACAAGGCGTACTGGCAGAAGTCCTGGACCGCGGCCGGCTCGGCCGTGACCTGGGACATGGTCCACTACGACGTGCAGCTCATCGGCGGGGTCGCACTGCACCGGGGCAAGGTCGCCGAGATGCAGACCGGGGAAGGAAAAACCTTGGTGGCGACGCTGCCCGTCTTCCTGAATGCCCTCGCGGGACGCGGCGTCCACGTGGTGACCGTGAACGATTACTTGGCGCGTCGTGACGCCGAATGGATGGGCCCGCTCTACGAATTCCACGGCCTCACCGTCGACTGCATTGACAAGCACCAGCCCAACAGCGAGTCGCGTCGTCAGGCCTACAAATGCGACGTGACGTTTGGGACCAACAACGAGTTTGGGTTTGACTACCTGCGCGACAACATGGCCAACCGGCCCGAGCAACTCGTGCAGCGCAAGCACCACTTTGCCATTGTCGACGAGGTCGACTCGGTGTTGATCGACGAGGCGAGGACGCCGCTGATCATCAGCGGGCCGACCCCCAAGGGCGACGAGCACGAATTTGACCAATTGAAGCCCAAGGTGGTGAGCCTCGTGAAGGTGCAGCAGCAGGCCGCGCAAGGTTTCCTCGCCGACGCCAAGAAGTTGCTTGTGGACGGCGCGTCGAAGGCGGAGGTGGAGGAAGGAGGTTTGGCCTTGTTTCGCGCCTACCGTGCGCTGCCCAAGAGCAAGCCCCTCATCAAATTCCTCAGCCAAGACGGCATGCGACAGCAGCTGCTCAAGACCGAGGGCTACTACCTCGCAGACAACCAGCGCGAGATGCACAAGGCGGACGCGGAGCTGTACTTCGTCATTGACGAGAAGCAAAACCAAATCGAGCTCACCGAGAAAGGCATCGAGTACCTCGTCCGCAACATGGAGGACGAGCACTTCTTCACGCTTCCCGACCTCGCCACGGAGTTGGTCGGAATCGACAACGGAGAGGGCAGCGACGAGGACAAGCTCGAGAAAAAGCAAACCCTCATGCAGGACTACGGCGTCAAGAGCGCCCGCATCCACAGCATGAACCAGCTCCTGAAGGCGTACGCGTTGTTCGAGAAGGACATCGAGTACGTGGTGATGGACAACAAGGTGAAGATCGTCGACGAGCAGACCGGCCGGATCATGGAAGGCCGCCGCTACAGCGACGGGCTGCACCAGGCGATCGAGGCCAAAGAGGGCGTGAAGGTGGAAGCGGCTACGCAGACCTACGCCACGGTGACGCTCCAGAACTACTTCCGGATGTACCACAAGCTGGCCGGCATGACCGGAACGGCGGAGACGGAGGCGGGCGAGTTTTGGGACATCTACAAATTGGACGTCATGGTCATCCCGACCAACCGTCCGATTGCGCGTGCAGACAAGGACGACCTCGTCTTCAAGACGAAGCGCGAGAAGCTCAACGCCGTCATCGAAGACGTGGTGGAGCTCAGCAAGCAGGGCCGCCCGGTGCTCGTGGGCACGACCACGGTCGAGATCAGCGAATTGCTTTCGAAGATGCTCGGCATGCGCAACATCAAGCACCAAGTGCTGAACGCCAAGATGCACCAGCGCGAGGCCGAGGTCGTCTCGGAAGCGGGCAAGCCGGGCACCGTGACCATCGCCACCAACATGGCGGGTCGCGGAACGGACATCAAGCTCTCGCAAGAAGTGAAGGACGCCGGAGGTCTCGCGATCATCGGCACCGAGCGTCACGACAGCCGCCGCGTCGACCGCCAATTGCGCGGACGTTCAGGCCGTCAGGGGGACCCCGGTTCGAGCCAATTCTACGTGAGCTTGGAGGACGACCTGATGCGGTTGTTTGGGTCCGAACGCGTGAGCAAGATGATGGACCGCATGGGCCACCAAGAAGGGGAGGTCATCCAAGCGGGCATGATCACCAAGAGCATCGAGCGCGCCCAAAAGAAGGTCGAGGAAAACAACTTCGGCATCCGCAAGCGCCTGCTCGAATACGACGACGTGATGAACGCCCAGCGCGAGGTCATCTACAAGCGCCGTCGCAACGCCTTGTACGGCGACCGCATCCGCACGGACATCGCCAACATGTTTTACGAGCTCGTCGAGGCCCACGTCTTGGCGACGCATCCGGTCAAGGACTTCGACGGGTTCCGCATGGCGCTGCTCACGGACTTTGGCATCGAGCCGCCGTTCGACGCCGACGCCTTCAGCACCGGCAAGCCCGAGGACCTCGCGCACCAGACCTACCTCAGCGCGGAAAAGCTGTACCAGGCCAAGCTTGCCGACCTCGCCCAACGTGCGCACCCGGTCATTCAGCGCGTGCACGACGACCCCAAAAACGACTTCAAGAACATCCTCGTGCCGTTCACCGACGGCCGCAAGACCCTTCAAGTCGGGGCGGACATCGAGCAAAGCGTCCTCACGGAGGGCAAGAGCGTCCTCGACACCTTGGAAAAGGCCGTGGTGCTCGCCATCATCGACCAGCATTGGAAGGAGCACCTCCGCGACATGGACGACCTCCGCAGCAACGTGCAGCATGCCCGGTTCGAGCAAAAGGACCCGCTCCTCATCTACAAGTTTGAGTCGTACGAGCTGTTCCAGAAGTTGGTCCAAAAGGTCAACGCCCAGGTCGCGTCCTTCTTGATGAAGTGCACCATCCCAACCGGCACAGCTGCCCAGCCGCCACGTCAAGCGCCCCGTCCCTCGGCCGCGCCGCGCGTGCAAGAGCAGAAAGCCGGCGTCGCCAACACGGCGGAGCAAGGCGCGGCAGCGCGAGCTGCGGCCCAAGGCGGCATGCCAGGCCGAGCGCCGATGCCTGGCCGTCCCGGGGTCATCGCTCCGGGTCGTCCACCTCAGGCCGCCCCTCGCCCGCAGCCCGTGCAGCCGATTCGGACGGAAAAGAAGGTCTTGCCCAACGACCCCTGCCCTTGTGGGTCCGGCAAGAAGTACAAGAAGTGCCACGGGTGATTTCCCTTCCGGACGTCGCGCCCGACACGCCGTCGATTGCCGAGCTCCGCGAGGCCCTCGAACGGCTCGACGCCGGCACAGCCCCGGCCTGGGGCGCCATGACCGCCCCCCAAATGCTCCGCCACTGTTCGCGGTTCATGGACCTGTACCTCGGCCGCATTGCCGTACCGGGTTGGGCCCGAGTGATTTCACGACTCCTCGGCCCGCTCTTTCTGCGCTCTTTCCTGACCAAGTCCATCGGTGCAACACCGCGCAACCTGGGCACCATGCCGGCCATCAAGGCACGCCCCGATGCGGCGCTGGATTTCGAGGCGGAGCGCGCGCGCTTCCTCGAGCGCCTGGCTGAGGTGGAGGAGTTGGATGGCGTGATTCAGCATGCCATGTACGGCGCGATGAAGGCGGACGACGCCAAGGCGCTGGTGCGTCATCACACGACGCACCACTTCCACCAGTTTGGGGTGGTGTGACTCAGGCGCGGGTCTTGGGCCCAAACGCCAGGTCGCCCGCGTCGCCCAGGCCCGGCACGATGTAGCCGTGCTCGTTGAGGTCGGGATCGACCCCTCCCAGAATGAACGACGTGCCCTCGGGCAATTCCTGTTGTGCTTTGGCCAAGCCTTCTTCGCTGGCGATGGCGGCGAGGACGTGAACCGAAGCCGGCACGCCTGTTTCGCACAACGCGTCGTAGGCCGCTTGGAGCGACGCACCGGTGGCGAGCATGGGGTCGACGAGGACAAGCGCGCGGCTTTCCATGGGAGGGGCACCGAGGTACTCGATTTCGATGTCAAAGCCGCCGTCGTGATGCTTGCGGTAGGCTGACACGAAGGCGGAGTCGGCGTGGTCCCAAACGTCCATCACCCCCTGGTGCAGCGGCATCGACGCGCGCAAGATGCAGGCCAGGACAGGTTGGTGGGCCGGGACGCGTTCGGTGGCGGTGCCGAGGGGGGTGGTGCAGGAGGCGTTGGTCATGGGCCAGGATTGGGCCAAGGCGCTTCCGAGCTCACGTCCCATCCGCTGCATGTTCCACCGGAAGGACGCGCGGTCCCCGTGCCGGGAAGCGTCGCGGAGGTTCAACAACAGGTGGCCGGCGATGCCGGGTGCGCGGTTCAGGATTTGGGCAGCCATGAGCCTAAAGTACGTTGCACGAGGGGCCGCGCGCCCTCCTGTTACGAAAACAGGTCGCCTTGGGTGGTGGCGCCCAGGTCGGTGGGCGCTTGGACGTCGAGGCCGGCGTGCTTCTTCACCAGCCGCGCGAATTGACGGCAGGTGTTGGGGGTGTGGATGCTGTCCGGTTGGTGGACGAGCAGGTGAAATTCGGTGAGGCCTTGGTCCTTCCATTTGGCGATGCGCTGGGCCCATTGGGCGAGTCGCGTCTGGTCGGACGCGTGCCCTTCGTACCCGCCGAACCGAACAAGGACAAACGGGGCCGTCACCCGCATGTGCAAGGCGTCCCTGCGCCCCGCCGTGTCGCTGATCACCGCGCCCATGCCAAGGTCCCGCAGCCGCGACCACATCTCCTCGGCTGCCTCGCCCCCTTCAAACCATTCGGGGTGCCTGAATTCCACCGCCACCCGAAGTTCCCGCGGCCATTTCTCCAAGTAGGTCGCCATGGCGGCGGCATGCTTGGGCGCAAAGTGGGGAGGGAGTTGGATGAACGCGGGGCCGAGTTTGTCTCCGAGGGCCAACAGTCCATCGATGAAGTCGTCGGTCGGCCCGTTGCAGTCGTTGAAGCGGCGGAAGTGGGTGACGATTTGGGGAAACTTGGGACAAAACGAGAACCCCGACGGCATCGCGGCCGCCCATTCCGCCATGCGGTCGGCAGGATGGATCCGGTAGTGGGTGGCGTTGAATTCCAAGGTTCCAAACTGCCGCCCATAATGCCCCGGCCAGGTGCGTTGGGGATCCTTTTCCGGATAGACCGTCCCGCGCCAATCCCGGATGGTCCACATGGTGCCTCCGGCCTTGACGGAAGCGGGCTTGTTGGTTGGCTGGGCAACGTCGGTCATGTCGTAGCCGCGAGGAGACGAAGGGTGTTGCCAATTCAGGTCTGGGACGAGGTCGAGCTTGCCAAACTTCACACCCCTAAGCTACAACTTGCCTCGCCCGT
>JBDQOS010000073.1:0-3328 GCA_040261075.1 Flavobacteriales bacterium | reverse complement strand
CAGCGCGTACCCCAACACGGACCACAGCGGCAACTACGGCACCGTATGGAGCGACTTCGACGGGGACGGCGACCTGGATTTGTTCATCGCCAAGTGCCGCCAATTTGTCAACGATCCCCAGGACCCTCGTCGCGTTAACCAACTCTGGGTGAACGACGGCAACGGCGGCTGGACGGAAGAAGCGCTGGCGCGCGGCCTGGTGTTCTACGAGCAAAGCTGGACAGTGGACTTTGCCGACATCGACAACGACGGGGATTTCGATTGCCTCGTCACCAACCACAGCACGACGTTGTACCTCATGGAGAACGACGGCAACGGCTACTTCAACAACATCACGGCCGGCAGCGGTCTCGAAGTCACGGGATTCTTCTTGCAAGCCAAGATGGAGGACTTCGACAACGACGGCTATGTGGACTTGATTTACGCTGGAGGCACGCACGGGTACTACCACAACAACGGAGACGCAACCTTCACCCACGTCCCCAACACGTTCCCCAACAACGACACGATGCACAGCTTCGCGTTTGGCGACGTCAACCGAGATGGTCAAGTCGACGTGTACTACAGCTTCGGGGTCGGGTACTTCAGCCCTGACAACGCCACCCCTGATGTGCTGTGGGTGAACGACGGCAACGACAACCACTGGGTCACCTTCGAACTCGAAGGGTTCCAGTCCAACATGGATGCAGTGGGAGCCAAGGTGGTGCTGACCGGCGACTTCGGAACCCAAATCCGCGAGGTCCGCGCAGGAGAGAGTTACGGCATCACCTGCGCTTTCACGTGCCACTTCGGTTTGGGAACTTCCACGAGCGTGGATCAAGCCATCGTCAAGTGGCCAAGCGGCATGGAAACGGTGATTGACAACCCTGCCATCGACCAGTATCACACGGTGCTCGAAGTTCCTTGCACAGTGGATGTGGCCATCACGGCCTCGGCAATGGAGTTCTGCCCCGGGGAAACAGTGACGCTCACGGCACCTGCAGGATTTGCGTCTTACGATTGGTCTACCAACGCGGCGACCGAGAGCATCGAGGTGACTGAGGGGGGCAACTATTCCGTCCTGGTCTACGACGCAGACGGCTGCGCCGGATTCTCCAACACGGTGAGCTTGGTGCTCATCGAAGGCAACGCGCCGAGCATCGTGCTGGATGGCGATTCCGATTTGTGCGACGGTTCTGTCCTGACGTTGACGGCCTCGAACGCCGACAACTACACATGGTCCACGGGCGAAGAAACCCAAAGCATCGACGTCACCGAGGCAGGTGCGTACGCGGTGTACAGCGTGGACGTATGCGGCAACGCGGGGACATCCGATACCTTGTTCGTGGAGGTGTATGACGCGCCGTTGAGCAACCCTGAAGTGAGCGACGACATCATCCTCGATGCGCCAGCAACAGTGGACCTCACGGCCACGGGGGAGAACGTCCGTTGGTACGATTGGTCCACAGGCGGCAACTTGCTCGCGGAGGGCAACAACTTCTCACCCCAGGTTGACGTCACGACGACGTTCTGGGCGGAAGACGTGCGTGTCACCGGCGGAGACATCGAAATCGGAGGGGAGTTGTTCAACCAAGACGGCGGTGCCTACCACAGCAACAGTGCGCGGTGGTTGGAGTTTGACGTGTTTGAACCCACACGGTTGGTGAGCGTGACGTTGTTCGCCAACGGCACCTACGAGAGGTCGTTTGAGCTCGTCGACGAGTTCGGGATTGTGCTTGAGAGTGTCACGGCGAACGTGACGGGGGGGACGTACGTGCTCGACTTGGGCTGGGACATCAATCCTGGCACCAACTACGGTCTGCGTTGCACGACGGAGGACCCTCAACTGTGGAGAGAAGGCACGAGCTCCTCTTTGAGCTACCCCTACGCCGTGGGCGACCTGCTCAGCATCACCAACAGCACGGCGGGACCGAGCTTGGACTATTACTACTTTTTCTATGCCTGGGTGGCTGAGCCCAAGCCCATCGAATGTGCTTCGGACCGTGTGGGTGTGACGGTCACAGTTGCGGGCACGGTTGGTGTAGAGGATGAGGTGCGCGATGCTTGGACGGCGGTGCCCAACCCTGTCAACGTGGGAGGCATGTTGACGCTGCCTGGCATCGGTCTCGGCACAAGCTACCAAGTGGTCGACGCCCAAGGTCGCGTGGTGACGGAAGGGTCGTGGGAAGGACAGATGACGGCCAGCTGGCCCGCAGGCTGGTACACGATTCGCGTGAGCACGGCTCGCGGGCTGGAGCACCGTGCCGTGATGGTGAACTGATTCATCGACAACGACATTGAACAAATTCGGCGGGGCCTGCGGGTCCCGCCTTATTTTTAGGCCATGGGATTGGTGAGCGTGTTGACCCGTTGGGTCCCTCGAACAGTGCTGCAACGCGGCGCGCATTTGGCCTTGCAGACCGTGGCGTGGACCTACGCAGGTTCGCGTTTTGAGGATCCCATCTCGGGAAAGTCGTACCGGAAGATGCTTCCCTACGGGCGTGTCCGGAGCCGACCCAATGCGCTGGCACCGCACAGCCTAAGCTTGGAGCGCCACCGTGCGGTTTGGGCGTACATGAAGCAAGAGACGAACTTCTTTGAGGCGCCTCTGCGCATGCTTCACCTCGCACCGGAGTATTGCTACTTGACCCGGTTCAAGAAGCAGGCCAACCTGGACTACGTTACGGGCGATTTGAACAGTCCTTGGGCAGACCACCACTTCGATTGCCACGACGTGCCTTTCGACGACAACTCATTCGACGTGGTCATGGCAAATCACCTGCTCGAGCACGTCGAAGACGACCGTCGTGTCATGCGCGAATTTCACCGCGTGATGAAGTCAGGCGGCTGGGGGATTTTCCAGGTGCCCATCAACTACAGCGACCCCAATACCGCCGAAGACCCCAACGTGACTGATCCAATGGAGAGGGAGCGATTGTACTGGCAGCAAGACCACGTTCGTTTGTACGGGCACCGAGATTACCCTGCGCGTCTGCGCGAAGCTGGGTTTGCCGTGGACGTCGTGGACATGCAGGAACTGCTTGGTGAGGAACGCTACAAGCGCCTCAGCCTTGGGGAAGAGCGCTGGGTGTACCTCGTACGCAAATCCTGATTCAGAGGACGGCGATTTCCGCGACTCGGGTTTCTTCCACGGCCTCGACAAACCCTGCGACTTGCGCGAGGCGAACGTCGACATCCACGGAACAAGAAAGTTGAAAATCGGTGGCGGCGGGTTCAAAGTTCCACCGTTTAATCAAGCTCATGACGACCCCCATTTGGTCGTAATCGAAGGCGATGCGCAACCGTTGCGTGCGAATGCGTTCGACGACATCTCCGTTGGCCAAGGCCT
>JBDQOS010000072.1:0-4144 GCA_040261075.1 Flavobacteriales bacterium | reverse complement strand
TCTTCCGAAGATTCGTCAAGCGCCCCGCCCTCCAGCGCGCGCAGGTATGCGGGGTTGTTGGACACGTTGGCGTAGCGGCGGGTCGCCAAGAATCCGTGCGCGCCAGGACCGAGCCCGAGGTACGGCGTCCCGGACCAATACGCGCTGTTGTGCGCGGCCGTCCAAAACGTGCCCTCGCCTCGCGGCGCCGCCCAGTTGCTCGTTTCGTAATGTGCCCAACCCTGGGCCCGCATCTCGTCGCACAGGCGGCGGTACTCGCTCACGGCACGCTCGTCGGACAACGGCGCCTGGTCCCCCCGCTGGACGCGCGTTCCAAGTACGGTGCGTGGCTCCACAGTCAGGGAGTAGGCGCTGACGTGGTTGACGGGAAGATTCAGCGCCCGCGTCACGTCGTCCTTCCAATCGCGCTCGGTGGGCACGCCGTAAATCAGGTCGACGGTGATTGCCTCAAACCCCGCCGCGTGAGCACGGAGCACGCCTTCTTCGGCTTGCGAGCCGCTGTGCGCACGGTTCATCCACCCGAGTGTTTCGTCGTGAAACGACTGAATGCCAATGCTGAGTCGGGTGATTCCTGCGTCCCGCCAGGCGTCCAATTTTTGGGGGCTGAGGTCTTCGGGGTTGGCTTCGAGGGTGACCTCCTCAAGTTCTTTTGGGGCGACGCCCAACTCTTGGCAAACCCCCGACACCACGCGTTTAATTTCCTCTGCGGAAAGCAAGGAAGGCGTGCCCCCACCGAGGTAGAGGGTCCGGAAGGGGAGGGTGCGCCAGGCAGCCTCGGTTGCGGCTCTCAAGCCGGCCTCTCGAACCAACGCGTCCACCATGCGGCCCGACGAATCGGTGTTGGTCGAAAAGTGGAAATCGCAGTAATGGCAAGCCTGACGGCAGAAGGGAACGTGAAGGTAAATCCCGGCCATGCACCAAAGGTCGTGGGTCCGACGCTACCTTCGCAGCATGGCCAGAGAAATCCAATGGGACGACGTGCGCGTGGAGCGCAGCGACTCAACCCGGCTTGCAGACGACCGTGCCCAGTGGACATCCTTGGGTCCGCGCACGTGGTCGGTGTTGTGGGACGGGAAGCGATTCAAGGTGGAATGCGAGGAAGGTCCTGACTCGGAGGGTCACTTGGTGGTTCGAATCAACGGGGTTCGGAGAGCCGTCCGTGTGATGGACGAGCGGACCAAATTGCTTGAAAAGATGGGCATGTCGGTCCAAGCTGGGGCGGCGACGGGCGACGTCAAAGCCCCCATGCCGGGCAAAGTCTTGAAAGTGTTGGTCAAGCCCGGAGACGCTGTGGAAGAAGGCCAGTCGTTGCTTGTTCTCGAAGCAATGAAGATGGAAAACGTGATCAAGGCCGTGTTGTCAGGAGAGGTTTCCAACGTGCCCATTTCCGAGGGGCAAGCCGTGGAAAAGGGCGCGCTGTTGATTGGATTTGACGCCTAAAGATCGGTCGAGCCTTTCCCCGAAGGCTTGTTGATGACATACCGAAACCGAAGGATTCTGCGTTCTATGCGGAAGTACTTTCGGAACATGAGGCAACGTGACTTCTTTCGCGCGACGTGGTTGACCCTGTGGGCGAGCGCTGTGGCGTGCAGCAGCTGGGCCCAAAGCGCAGCCTGCGACAACCTGATGGAGCTTTGCGGCCAAACCGACACCACGGTGACGTTGAATTCACCCTTCGACCTTCCCGGTGCTGCGGTGCTGGCGCCGGAGTTCCAACCCAACCGAGTCCAAATCGTCCAATTCCACACGACCTACTTCAATCAATTTGGGGGGCAAGTGGAGCCGGTCAACGTTGTGTTGAGCGGCGTGACGTGCGGCGATTCGGTGTACGCAAGAATCTTCCAACCCAACCCGTTCGACGCGTGCAACGCGGCGGAGTTCACTGCGGCTTCCGAGTCTTGGTCGACGGCTGCGGACACGACGTTTGTGTCCGACGGCCTCTACCAGAACACCGATTACGTGCTCGTTCTTGGTTCAAGCGGCGGCGGCTGCTCTGGCACAGTGCGGCTCGACGGGCTTGCGGTAAGCATCGATGCATGTTGCGCCAGCACCGTGGATTACGGGGAAACAGCAGGCGTGGAAGTCTTGGGCTCTGACCCGGAACTTGGATTTGATTGGAATCCGGCAGAATACGTGGAGATGGTGGACAACCAATACGCGGAATTGACGCCGTATGAAACCACCACGTTTGAGGTCACGGGTTACGTCGAGGGGTGCGAATACACGGACGCGGTTTTGATTGCGGTAGGCTCTCCTGTCGACGTTCCCAACGCCTTTTCTCCCAACAACGACGCCTTCAACGATTCGTGGAACATTTTCGGGTTGTCGAGCTTCCCAACGTCCACCATCGAAGTGTTTGACCGTTGGGGCCAAAGCGTGTACAGGTCCGTGTCCTACCCCAACCCGTGGGGCGGCAAGAACCGGGGTGTGGACGTGCCCGCCGGAACGTATTACTACGTGATCCACCTCAACGAACCCAATGCCAACCTTGCTCCGATCACAGGGCACGTAGCCGTCATCCGATGAAAAGCACCGCCACGAAACTCAGCGTGCTCTTGTGCACCTCGGCCTTGATTTGCGGCACCGCAACGGCCCAGTTTGGCGGGGTGCGGTCGCAATTTTTGATGACCACCCTGCTCGACAACCCTGCCTCGGCGGGAAACGCGCAATGCTTGGACATGCGCATGGGGGTCCGGCACCAGTGGGCGGGGTTTGATGGGGCCCCGGTGAGCAATTTTGCCTCCCTTTCGAGCAGGCTTGGCGGCGGCGGCGCCACCTTGTCCCACGGGTTGGGTGGATACGTGCTGACCGACGAAATCGGTCCCTGGTCCAACACCCGCTTCAGCATGGCCTACTCCTCCAAAGTGCGGTTGGCGAACAACGCCCGGTTGAGCGCGGGTGTGGCCGTGGGAATGGTGCAGTACCGCCTGGACATTGGAAGCCTTGAATTCCCCGAATATTCCGCATCTGAGGACCCTGCGTTGTTTGGAAGCGTGACCTCCCAAACGGTGTTTCCAACGATGGATTTTGGGTTGTGGTACGAGGACAAAACCACGTTCGCGGCATTCAGCCTCCAAAACGTGACGTCCACCACCTTGACCGACCTCGCGGGACAAACGTCTTCGGGCCGGATTGCCGTGGTCACCGCCGGACACGTGGTGAAACTCGATCGCCGCTTCTCGTTCCGCCCCGCCGCCCAAATGCGCCTGGCGTCCGGGTTGCCCGCCTCGATTGATTTTCAGGGAACCTTCAACCTGGACAACCGAATTTCGATGGGGTTGGGGTACCGCACCGGCTCGGCGTTGGTGGGCCTGATGAACGTGAAATTGTTCGACTCGATGACGGTGGGTTACGCCTACGATTTGGGCGTCAACGCCCTCAATGTGGCCGCGCGCGGATCGCATGAGATTGTCCTCTCCTTGACGGCCTGCGACAAAAACGACCCCTACATCGGACCCAACGGGCGCTGCCCGGCTTACGATTGATGCACGAAACCCTGTCCAAACGACTCCTGTTTCTGGCCGCCGCCGCCATTGTGGTGGTGACGCTTGGGTACACCCAACACTTGGCCTCCATCGTCCGCGCGGAAGAGCAACGAAAGGTGGATTTGTGGGTGGAAGCGGTGAAGCAGCGTGCGGAGTTGGTGGCGTACACGCAAACGCTTTTTGAAGACTTGGGAGCGGAAGAGAAGAAGCGGGCGGACCGGCTTGCCTCGGCGTATCGCTTGATCCAAGAGGCGCCGGACGGCACGGACTTGTCGTTTGCGGGGGATTTTTTGGTCAACAACAACACGGTGCCCGTGCTCATTGTGAACCGCGACGGCGACGTGGTGTACAAGGTAAACGTGGATCCGCCGCCTGAAGGGATTTCGGAGAAAGCCTATTACGACAGCATTCTCAGGGTGGACATGGCCGCCAACCCGCCCATCCGGTTTGAGGAGGTTGGCCAAACCATCTACTACGCGGAAAGCGTGCGCCTTCGAAAGTTGCGTGAAGCCATGGACGAATTGATCGAGTCGTTCATTTCGGAAACCGTCATCAACAGCGCGTCGGTGCCGGTTCTGTTGATCGATTCGACCGCCACCCGCGTGGTGAAGTCCCAAGGCATTGACGTGTCCCAACTCGACACCCCGGAAAAACTCCGA
>JBDQOS010000071.1:0-3549 GCA_040261075.1 Flavobacteriales bacterium | reverse complement strand
GTGGGGCGCTTGGCGCCGCCGCGGCCCGAACTCGAGCCCTCGTCGTACATCTTGGCGGTCAGCCGTGCGCGTTCAGTGCGCATGGCGTCGCGCAATTCGCGGTCGCGGACCACATCAAAGCAGCGAACGCCCTCCACGAAGGTCTGTTCCGCCTTGGCATTGATGCTCAAAGGATGGTCCGACCACACGACCACGTCGGCGTCTTTGCCGGGCTTGAGGGAGCCGGTTTTGTGGTCGATGTGCAGGAGTTTGGCCGGGTTGAGGGTCACAAACTTCAGGGCCTCCTCCTCTGGCACGCGGCCGTACTTGTACGCCTTGGCGGCTTCTTGGTTCAGGCGGCGCGCCATCTCGGCGTCGTCCGAGTTGAAGGCCGTCACAACCCCTTGGTTGTGGAGCACCGCCCCGTTGTACGGGATGGCGTCCTTCACTTCGTACTTGTACGCCCACCAGTCGCTGAAGCTGGAGCCTCCGGCCCCGTGTTCGGCCATCTTGTCGGCCACCTTGTAGCCTTCGAGGATGTGCGTGAAGGTGTTGAGGCGGAAGCCCATCGAATCGGCCACGTGCATGAGCATGTTGATCTCGTCTTGTCGGTAGCTGTGGCAGGTCACAAAGCGCTCTTCGTTGAGGATTTGCAGCAGCGTCTCCAACTCCAAATCCACCCGAGGCGCCACTGGGCCCCGCCCTTCGCGGAGATCCTTGCGTTTCGCATTGCGCAGGGACACGCGGTACTCAAGTTGAGCCCGACCGTATTCACGCGCCCGAATGAAATGGTCGTAGTACACCTGCTCGACCCCCATGCGCGTTTGCGGAAAGCGGGTTCGGTACCCGTCGCCCCAATTGCTTTGCTTGACGTTCTCCCCCAGGGCGAACTTGATGAAGGGCACCGCTTCGTCGTACAGCAAATCCTGCGGCTCGGCGCCCCAACGGAATTTGATGATCGCGCTTTGGCCGCCGATGGGGTTGGCGGAACCGTGGAGGATTTGGGCGCACGTCACGCCGCCGGAAAGCTGGCGGTACATGTTCACGTCCTCGCTGTCCACCGCGTGCCCGATCCACACTTCGGCGCTGCTCGCCTGCGTGCCTTCGTTCACGCCGCGGTCCACGGCGATGTGCGTGTGTTCGTCAATCACACCCGGGGTCACGTGCTTCCCGCGGCCGTCGATTTCCGTGGCCGTCACGCCGGCCGGCAAAAGTGCGGCCAGGTCGAGGTCAATGCCCACCGCTGCGAGCCGGCCGTCGTGAATCAACACGTCCGCGCCCTCCAGGACGCCCTCGTCTTCGCACGTCCAAACCGTCGCGTCTCGGATGCACACCGTCTCGGCCTCGAGGCGTTCAGGCAAGCCGTACGCCGTGAAGGGGTAGACGACGCCCGACAAGTCCAATTCCGTTGCCGAAGTCGCGGCGGCAGGTTCTTCAGAAGCGGCAGGCTTGCCCTCGGAGGCGGTCCCGGCCTCGGGCGAGCCGGCATCTGCACCGTCGAGCGCCTGAGAACCGTCGGGTTCCGGAGCCGCTTCCTTTCGGATGGCGGACCAGTCGGACCAGCGTCCGTCCGAGGTTTGGCCTGAGCCCTCCCAAATCCGGCTCTCCATCCACACATTTCCAGTCAGGCGAATCGGTCCGTCGTCCGCCGGGATGCGCAACACCACGGTCCGGTTGTCCAGGGTCAGGGACACCTTCCTGTCGGTGGTGTCGTTCAAGGCCCACGAAGCCTTCCACTTCCCCGGTTCGCCCGTGACCTCCAAGGCGTACACGCTGTCGTTCACGTTCACGTTGTACGACCCGGCAAGGTCCAACGGAGCTCGGTCGCGCATCGGGGTTGCTTGCCCAGCCACCCAGTGCTCCACAAAGTGGGTCTTCTTGTCAAAAAGCGGGCCGTCGGTGACGAGTACGTTGGCCAAGCGGCCGGCGCGCAAACTCCCAAGGTCGGCCTCGAGCCCAAGCCACGCGGCGGGCGTGGAAGTCAAGGCCCGCAGCGCTTCCTGCTCTGGCAACCCTCCCTCGACGGCCTTTCGCACGCCGTTCAAAAACGCTCCGGGATCTTTCAAACCGTGGGCTGTAAATGCCAAGGGCACTCCGGCTGCGTGCAGTCGCGCGGCGTTGGACGGCGCCAACTCCCAGTGCTTGAGTTCGTCCAAGCCGATGAGCCGGGCGAGGTGCGGGTCCGAGACGTCGTAGCCCTCGGGGTAGTTCACCGGAATGGCCATCCGGACACCCGTTGCCGCAACCGCCTCAGCGCGTTGGTACGCGTCGCCGCTGCCCAGCATAATCGGTGTCGAGACCCCGAACTCCTTCAGAACCGCATCCGCACGAAGCACGTCCTTCCAGCTGCCCGCAGAAAACACGCGTGGCAGGTCTTGTCCCCCGACGAACGCCTCCAGGGACAGGTTGGTTCCTCCGGCCATGCCGCGCGGAGACGCTTCGGCGTACCACCGCGCGTCGAGGTGGGTTTGGCGCAAAAGCGCGGTGGCTCCCATCAACGAACTCGGGTAATTCTGGGACGACGATCCCTTTCGGAAACTCATGTGGAAGGACGCGTTCGGAGCCAGAAGGGCCTCGCGCGGGTCGTCCAGGGGCAACACCACAGCGCCCGTGCCTCGAACGACGCCGTCTTGAACGTGGGTCAGCACCGCGCCAAAGCCCGCCTCGCGAAGGGCCTTGGCCTTGTCGCCGCTCGGACCAAACACGAAGGCGGCGGACGTTTCCGGCCGAACCGCCTCGTTCCACCCGTAGGCGCCTTTCTTGTCGCTCAGGTCTTGCGGCGTGCGCGACCAACCGGATTCCTGGACCTCCGGCATGCCGAAGTCGCTGTGCACGTCCACAAAGGACGGGTACACATGCAGGCCAGTCATGTCCAAGCTCACGGCGGGGCCGGAGTGTGACACGGTTGCGGACGGCCCGGCGGCGACAATTCGTCCGCGGTGAAGCACCAAGGTGCCGTCTTCAATCGTTGTCGTGGCGTCGACGTGCAGGGTCGCATGTTCGAGCACGGTGGCGACGAGGGCTTTGTCGTGGGTGCCGTTGACGGGGAAGGTCGGGTCGGGGGTTTGGGCCCCAACAGGCGAGAAACTCGCCCACCCGAATCCCACCATCAGCGTTCCCAAGGAGAGGAGGCGTTGCGTCATGCGCATGAGAGCAGGTTTGTGGTTGCAGTCCTTGAAAAGGACGCGTCAAGGTACACATGAAGTACCGGCCTTGGAAACGGCCGACGTACCTTTGCGTGACATGGACACCCCCCGCATCCCCACCAGCGTGTACGCCGAAATGACGCCGAACCCGGCCGTCATGAAATTCGTCGCGGACCGCGCTTTGGCCCCTGGCAACGTTCAACTCGAGTTTCGAAGCAAGAACGAGGCCGCGTTGTGCAGCCCCTTGGCAACCGAACTCTTCAACTTTCCCTTCGTGACCAGCGTGTTCGTAAGCGGGCCCATGGTGAGTGTGACCAAGGACGACAGCTTGGGGTGGGAGATGATTGTGCAACAATTGCGCGAGTACATCCGTGAATGGTTGATGGACCACCAAGATGCGGTGGTGGAAGCCCAAATCGAAGCC
>JBDQOS010000070.1:0-3246 GCA_040261075.1 Flavobacteriales bacterium | reverse complement strand
GTTCACCTTCTCCTCCCCGACCTTCATCAAGACCGACGTCAGAACTGGGTTGATGACCAGCGCCACAAAGAGCGACGACCCGAGCACGATGATCAGCGTGAGCGGCAGGTAGCTCATGAATTCGCCGATCAAGCCGGGCCACATCGCAAGGGGCAGGAAGGCGGCGAGGGTCGTCGCCGTCGACGCCACAATCGGCCACGCCACCTCGCCGACCCCGTACTTGGCGGCGTCAAACGGACTGTACCCTTCGTCCATGAGGCGGTACACGTTCTCCACGACCACAATCCCGTTGTCCACGAGCATGCCCAGCGCCAAGACGAGCGAGAACAACACCATCGTGTTGAACGTCACGCCAAGCGAATTCAGGATGAGGAAACTCATGAACATCGACAGCGGGATGGCCACCCCCACGAAGAGGGCGTTGCGCAACCCGAGGAAGAAGAGGAGCACCCCGACCACGAGCAAGACGCCGAAGATGATGGAGTTCTGAAGCTCCTCCACCTGGGTTTGGGTCATGTCGCTTTGGTCGTTGGTGATCGACACGTTGAGGTTGCGCGGCAAGACGTCGCGCTTCGCTTCTTCGATGATCGCGTTGATGGCCGACGACGCCTCGAGGAGGTTTTCGCCGGCGCGCTTCACCACGTCGAGGGACACCACAGGTCGCAGGTATTCGCGGGCGTAGCTTTCCTTTTCCTTCTCCACAAACGCCACTTGCGCCACGTCGCGCAAGTGCACAATGTGGCCGTTCTCCGCCTTGATGATGACGTTCTCAAGCTCTTGGACGCTTGTGAAGTCGCCCTCCACTTGCACGCTCCGGCGCACGCCGTCCACCAACAGGTCGCCGCCGGACACCGTCATGTTCTCGGCCGCAATGGCGCCCGCGATGTCGTTGAAGCTGACCTGCATTGCCTCCGCACGGAGGTAGTCCACTTCGATTTCGACTTCGAGGTCGCTGATGCCTTGGATGTCGACCTTGCTGATTTGGGGCAGGGCTTCGACTTTGTCCTCGAGGTACTCGGCGTACTTCTTCAAATCCTGAAGGCGGTAATCGCCGCTCAGGTTGATGTTCATGACCGGCATGAGCTCGCTGAAGTTGAGCTCCATGATGCTGGGGTCGGCCGGCAGGTCGGTCGGAAAGTCCGGGTCGGCCTTGGCCTTGTCCACCGCGTCCTTCACCTTCCGGAGCGCCTCGGTTGGCGTCACGTCAAAGTTGAACTTGATGTCAATCGCACTGAATCCTTGCACGCTGGTCGACGTGATCTCGTCGATGCCGGAAATCGTGTTGATCTCCTTCTCCAGCGGACGCGTGATCAGCTTCTCCATGTTCGCCGGGCTGTTTCCGGGGTAGGCCGTGCTGACAAAGATCTCGGGCACCACAATTTCCGGGAAGGCCTCCTTGGGCACCGTCAAATAGCTGCTGATGCCGGAAAGGGTGATGATGGCAATGAGCACGAAGACCGTGGTCTTGTTTTGGATGCTCAGCGTCGTCAGCCCAAACTCACGCAGCTTCCCTCCGCCCTTCTGAGGCGTCGTGTTGGGGGTCGTTTCGCTCATGATGTGCCGCTCAGGATTCGATCAAGGTCACGCGTTCGCCGTCCACCACGCGGGTGGCTCCGCGGTCAATCACCCGGTCGCCCGGCTTGAGTCCGCTCGTGATCAACAGCTTTCCGTCCGACACCGCGCCGGTTTCGATGGGCTGCTTCGAAGCTTGGTCGCCACGAAGGAGGTACACGTACTCCTGGCCGTTGGCGTCCTGCTGCACCAGGGCGGAAGGCAACGCCAAGGCGCTGTCCAACGCGAGGTCCGTGATGTTCACCGTCACCACCATGTTGGGCAACCCGTACGACACCCCCGCGGGCAGGTCGACGGTCACGTCGATGGTGCGGTTCGCCGCCTCGATGAACTGGCCGACGCGGCGGATTTGGGTTTCCAACGGCTCCATGCCGTGCGCTTCGAGGACCACGGGCTGACCGGCCTTCACCACGCCTGCGTAGTGGTCGCTCACGGCAGCTCGAACGTACAGGTCGCTCAGGTCCACCACCCGAACCACCGGCATCGGAGGCGAAGCCATCTCGCCCACATTGACAAACACCCTGTCGAGCACGCCGCTGAACGGCGCGCGTACCGTGGCTTTGCCGATCTGCTCGTCGAGCGTGGCGAGGCTGCGTCGAAGGGCTTCCACTCCCGTTTGGGCTTGAAGGAAATCCACTTCCGACCCAATGTCCTTGTTCCACAGGCGCTCCTGGCGCTCGAACAAGCTCTGCGCCAGCTCGAGTTGGGTCACCACCTCCGCGCGCTGCTTGGCCAAGACGTCGGTGTTGATGCGCAGCAAGGCTTGGCCCTGGCTCACCTTGGCGCCTTCCTCCACCAACACTTCCTGAACGACGCCTGGGAATTCCGCCAAGATGTTGGCGATGCGGTCGGTTTCCACGTTGCCTTGCACAGCAAAGGCATGCGAGAACGGCTCGGCGTTGAGCGTCGTCACCCCAACGCGGGTCAAACGAGACGCCCCGGCTTCCGAATCCGGTTCAGCGCCTTCTGCGGGCGAACCGCATTGCACGAGCGCAAGCGCCAGCACGGTCAGGGTTGCGGCAAACCCAAGGGAATTCAATGTCACTTTCATGGTCGTGGATTGGAGGCGATCAACCGTTGCTGGGCCGTGAGCCAAGCGAGTTGGGCGCCGATGAGGTTCCCCTCGGCTTCGAGGAGTTGGTTTTGGGCGGTGTTGAGTTCAAAGCTGCTCCGGACGCCTTCTTTATGTCCGGACTCGATGCGGGTGAGGATGCGGTTGGCCAAATCGCGTTGCGCCTTCGCCGTTCCCAGCGCGGCTTGCGCGTCGAGGAAGGTGGCTTTCGCGTTGGCGTGCTCGAGTCGCGCGGCCGATTCCATTTGCTCGAGGCCCGACTCAGCCGTCAGCACTTGCAGCTTCGCCTTCTCGACGCGCTGCTTGCCGCCGAAGCTCGTCCAAATCGGCATGTTCACCGACAGGCCCACGATCTGGGAGGGGTACCAGTTGTTTTGGTCGGCAAGGACCGGGAATTCTGGGTCGCGAAAGGCCTGCGTGCTGTTGGAGTAAAACGCGGCGACCTGCGGCAAGCCTTCTGCGCGGCGGTTTTGGACGTCGAGCTCGGCCAAGGCCACGTACCGACGCTGCTCCTCCAGCGCGGGAATCGCGGTCAAGTTCAAGTTGGCCTGCACCGCTTCCGGAACCGCCACCTTCGTCAGCACCTCGAGGTCGTCCGTCAG
>JBDQOS010000069.1:0-4895 GCA_040261075.1 Flavobacteriales bacterium | reverse complement strand
GCGTGCTGGACGACAGCACCGGGGTGGATTTTGCGAATTACGGCTGGCGAAACGTCGGTGGAGGCGGAACCTTCACCGTGGTTCCTCCCGGAAGCTCGGTTCTCCTCAACGGCCACTTTGCGTTGAGCAACTACCGCATCAACTTTGACGAGGTGGGGTCGCCCGCGCGGTACAGTGAAGTGCAGGGCTTCAACTTTGGCCTCGATTTCAAATACGTCCTCGGCGAAGACAACGTGGAGTACGGCCTTGAGGTGGTTGGCATGCAGACGGACTTTGAAACGTTCAATTCCCTGCAAGTTGCGGTGCAGCAAAAGGAAAACACGACGGAGCTTGGCGGGTACGTGGATTACACCGTCAAGCGTGGCGCGTGGATTGTCCAGCCGTCTCTGCGGATGCAGTACTACAGTTCGCTTGCCAAGGCGCGGTTGGAGCCGCGTTTGGGGGCCAAATACAAAGCATCAGAACGCCTTCGCTTGAAGGCCGCTGCAGGAACCTATTCCCAAAACGTCATCTCCGCCAATTCCGACCGGGACGTGGTCAACCTGTTCTACGGGTTCTTGGCGGGCCCCCAAAACCTGCAAGACGAGTTGACTTTGCCCAACGGCGAGCAACGCGACATCACGCACAGCTTGCAAACGGCCAACCACGTGGTGACCGGCTTTGAGTTTGACTTGACGGAGCGACTCAACGTCAACACGGAAGGGTACTTCAAGCAATTCACGCAATTGACCAACTTCAACCGCAACAAGCTCTTCCCCGACAACACGACGTACGCGGGTGAACCGGACGCGTTCAAGAAGGACTTCATTGTGGAGACAGGACGTGCCATGGGCGTGGACGTGGTGGTGAAGTACGAAGAGCGCGAAACGTATTTGTGGTTTGTGTACGGTTTGGGCAAAGTCGACCGGTGGGATGGCTTGCAGGAATATTCCCCCGTGTTTGATCGCCGGCACAACGTGAACCTCGTGGCGAGCCAGGGCTTTGGTGACGGTGCGTGGTTGGTGTCTGCGCGTTGGAATTTGGGGTCGGGCCTCCCGTTCACCCAAAGCCAAGGATACTACCAATCTCCCGGGACGGGTGGAGGAATTGACGGAGATTACTTGACCTCGAATCCGGACGGCGTGAGCATTTACCTCGCCGACCTCAACGCCGGACGCTTGCCCGCCTACCACCGCCTCGACGTCAACGTCAACCGGACGTGGAAAGACGTGGCAGGAGGGGAGGTGGAATTGTCCATGGGCATTACCAACCTCTACAGCCGGGACAACGTGTTTTACATCAACCGGATCACGGGGCAGCGCAAGAACCAGTTGCCGTTCCTGCCTTCCGTGGGGCTCGATTGGGCCTTCTGATTCAAGGTTTCCTTACTAAGAACGCCTCACTTGGAGGACAAGAGGCGTCCGGCCTGAAGCATCGCTTCCTCGGTGACGTTTTCTCCGCTGAGCATGGAAGCAATGGCCTTTTGCTTGCCATTCGCATCGAGCGCAGTTACATCTACGTGCGTGGTGGCGCCGTCCGTCGATTTGGAGACTTCCCAGTGATGCTCCGCCCGCGCAGCGACTTGGGGCAGGTGGGTCACCGCCAGCACTTGGCGCGTGTGGGAGGACATGGCGATGTTCTTCATGGCCGCGCCCATGTGGGAGGCCACTTCGCCGCTGACCCCAGTGTCGATTTCGTCGAGGATCACCACCGGCGTGGACTGGATTCCTGCAAGGACCGACTTCAACGCGAGCATGAACCGCGACCGCTCCCCTCCGCTGGCCACCTTGGTGAGGGGAAGAAGGGGGGACCCGGGGTTGGATGAAAACCAAACTTCCGGCGAGTCCATGCCCAAGTCATCTGCCGCAACCGAGGGAAACTCCCAAGCCATGCCGGCGTGGGGCATTTTCAAACTCCCCAACAACGGGAGCACTTGCTTGGACACCACGTCGCCTGCTTGGCGTCGTTTCCGCGTCAATTCCGAAGCAGCCTCCTCCAAGGTTTTTCGCGCAACACCCTCTTCGACTCGGACTTCGTTCAATTCCGCGTCCAGCCCTTGAAGCGTGTTCGCTTGCTGCCGAAGGTCTTCTTGAGCGCGATGGAGTTCTTCCACCGAATCCACCCCGTGCTTTCGGAAGGCTCGCATCATTTGGTCGTAAGATGCTTCCAGCCGTTGGAGGCGCTCTGGGTCAGGTTGCTTCTGCTCGAGGAGGTCTTCCAGCGTCGAGGCCAAATCCCGCATTTCAATTCGCACGCTTTCGATTCGTCCCAACATGTCGTCGACGTCGCGGTCAATGCCGGTCAAAGGTGTCAGCGATTTTCGGGCCTGCTCCAACAAGGAAAGCACACCTTGTTCGTCGGAGTCGCACGCGTTCCAAGCTTTGGCAATTCCCGAGTGCAGTTCCGCAGCGTGTTGAAGCGACGACAGTTCCGAAGTGAGGTCGTCCCAAACCAAGGAGTCCAGCTGCAGCAATTCCAATTCCCGAATTTGATGCCGCAGGTAATCGACGTCACCGGAGGGCGCTTGGGCCAATTTTTCGAGGTGGTCCAAGCGGCGTTTGACTTCGCCCCAGGCCGCAAACGCCTTGGTGTACGCGGCCTTGGTTGGTCCGTGACCGCCTGCCACATCCAGCAAATCGCACATTGCAGGGCGCTCAAGCGCCAGCCCAACTTGGTCTTGACGGTGAATGTCCACGAGACGCGAACCCAATTGCCGAAGTTGGCTCACGGAGGCTTGTGCGTCGTTGATGAAGACGCGAGACCTTCCGTTTCGAAGCACTTCACGTCGCACGGAGATGGAAGCCAAAACAGGCAGGTCGTTGTCTTGAAGCCATGCCGTCAGGTGTGGGGCTGAAAAATCACCTTCAATCACGGCCCGATCGCCGTGCAACCCGACGCCACTCGTTTCAGCTCGGTCTCCCAAGAGCAACCCGACGGCACCGAGCAGGATGCTCTTTCCCGAACCCGTTTCGCCTGTGAAGACGTGAAAGCCTTCTTCGAGGTGCAATTCAGCCTCGAAGATCAGCGCGTGGTTGTGAATGCGGATGCGCCGGAGCATCACCCCAAACGTTCGTCGTAAGAGGAGATGTTCCCCGGATCAAGCTGCTTCAAAATCGGAAGCAGGCGAGCCTTTTCGGCGTCGGGCGCAGGTCCAAACACGTTGATGATCTCGTCGCTCTTGGCCAAGAAAAACACCTGAATGTTGTAGGAACCCGGGCGAATGCGGTTGGTGGAACGCATGTCAATCAGCGCTTCAGCCATGGTCAAGCGCGCCCCTTCCACGTCGTCAAAAAGCAGGTCAAGGCCTTTGCGGTGGTAGTTGTAAAGGCAGTTGCGCACGGGGCGGAAGGTTTGGCTCAAATGGTTTTCCACGAGCCAGTACCTGTTTTGTTTGCTTTGCGACGCCTTCCATCCACGTTCGCCGGCGTTCTGAGCGTTGGCCACGATGGTTTGGGCTTGAAGGAAATGCGGCGTGCCACCTTCCAAGCTGAAGGTGTCGTAGTCCATGCCCAAGACCATGTAGGCGTAATAGGCCAAAAGCGAGGACAGGTTGTCCCGATGCTGCCCCGGGTTGAAAAGGATCTGGCTGTTGTCCAGCCATTCAAATTGAATGTCGGCGTCGTTGACGAGCATCACGGCCGTGCGGTAATCGGAATTGAACACCGGCCGGGAACTCTGCACTTGCATGCTCCCTTTGAAGACGGTAGAACCCACGGCTTCGTTGATGGTGAGCTGCATTGTGCACTCAATGCGTTCTTCGAATTCAAAGTTGTCGTTGGTCCAACGACGTCCGTTCATGAATTCCCGAATGGACTCCTCGAGGGCGTCAAAACGCGACGCGTCGACGTTGCTGATTTGCGGGGCGATGACCGTGACGGTGCAATTCAGCTCTTGCGCAGCAATCTCGGTACTCGCTCCAATTCCGAGAAGCACCGCCAAGGCAAGAAACGTCACGCCACGCGTGAAGGAGGAGGGAAAAGCAGCAGGAGTGGGGCAGTTCGTCATGGGGTCAGAGTTGTCCTCCAAAGCTCAACGAGGTCGAGGGCGACTTCGTATTTGGATTTCAACTCAAAACTAACGCTTTTCCCACCTCGAGTCAGCACAGTGACTTTGTTTGTGTCGTGTCCAAATCCAGCGCCGTCGTCCCTCAAGCTGTTCAGCACGATGGCGTCGAGGTTTTTACGCTCGAGCTTCTTCTTGGCGCTCTCGTGTCCGTCATCCGTCTCCAGGGCAAAGCCTACAAGTCGCTGCGATTCAGACTTGCGTTGACCCATCCCGGCCAAGATATCGGGGTTTTCGACCAACGTCACGGCTTGAGGCACTTCGCCGCGATGCCATTTCTCTTCCGAGGTCAGGGCCGGACGGAAGTCGGAGACAGCGGCACACGCCACCCCCCAATCCATGCCATGCCAAAGGGACTGAACGGCCTCGTTCATCTCCACAGCAGTTTCGACGTCGATGCGCTCGTGCACACGGTCCGGCGTTGCAAGAGCCACCGGCCCTGCGACAAGGGTCACTTGCGCGCCTTGTTTGGCAAACGCTTCGGCCAACGCGAAGCCCATTTTGCCGCTGCTGCGGTTTCCGAGGAACCGAACCGCATCCAGAGGCTCGTGCGTGGGGCCTGCGGTGATGAGCACGCGCTTGCCGGCCCACGGCAGTTCGGCAGCAAACCGGGCAGTCACGTGATCGGCGATCTCCTCGGGCTCGGCCATGCGCCCCTTGCCGAACAACCCGCTGGCCAACGGCCCTGTGCCGGGTTCAATGACGTCGACGCCACGTTCGGCCAGAGCCTTCAAGTTGGCCTGTGTGGCGTCGTGGGTGTACATGTCCAAATCCATGGCCGGCGCCACCGCCACAGGGCATCGTGCGCTCAACAGGACGGCTTGAAGCAAATTCTCGCACCCGCCGTGCACCAT
>JBDQOS010000068.1:0-3531 GCA_040261075.1 Flavobacteriales bacterium | reverse complement strand
TCCGGTGGCTGCGCCCGCAAGCGCCGAGCCCACCAGCGGACCCGTGCACGAGAAGGACACAATGGCCAACGTGGCAGCCATGAAGAAGATGCCCACGATTCCCCCGCGGTCCGACGCCTCGTCCGCCTTGTTGGCCCAGCTCGAAGGCAGCTGAATTTCAAAGGCACCCAAGAAGCTTGCACCGAAGACCAGCAACAGCAGGAAAAGGAACACGTTAAAAATGGGGTCGGTCGAAATGACGTTCAGGACGTCCACCCCAAAGAACGCCGTCAGGGCAAGGCCCAATGCGGTGTAAATGAAGATGATGAAGAACCCGTAAATGAGGGCGTTTCGGATGCCTTCTGCCCGGGTTTTGGATTGCTTGGTGAAGAAACTCACCGTCATCGGAATCATGGGGAAAACGCAAGGCGTAAGCAAGGCGGCGAGCCCCAAGCCAAACCCAAGCAAGAACGTCCAAATCAACCCCTCTTCGCCTTCTTCGCTTGAATCCGAGTCGGTGGGTTCTTCGTTGCTGTTGGAGGAACTTCCTTCGCTGAACATCCCTCCTTCGTGGCCCTCTTCTTCGTGGCCCGCGTTTGCACCGTGGTCGCACCAATGCTGCGAAGGCGGGCAGTAATTGGGGCGCTCCGAAGCCGGTTGGACGTCAGAAACCTTGACGCTGATGGCGATTTCCTCAGGCGGCAAGCACATGCTGGCGTCGCACACCATGAACACGAGGTACCCGGAAACGGCATCGTCGGAGTTGGCAGCACTCAGGTCAAGGGTTTGGCGCCAGTAGACGTGCTCCTCAAAATACTTGAGGTCCATCATGAAGTTGGGGTCGTATTCCTCCATCGGAGTGCACTCTTCAACCTTTCCTACGGCCTTGATGCCCGCGGGCAAGTCAAATTCGAAGCTCGTTGGCACGGGGCCGTTGTACGGGTCGTTGTCTTGGCTGTAGATGTGCCAGCACGAATCCACTTGGGCGTGAATCACCAAATCATGCAACCCTTCTTGCTCGCTTGGATAGAGCGCAAAGTCCCAGGTGACGGGGTCTTCGATTTGGGCGAATGCGGCGGGAGACGTCCACCCGAGGGCGGCGCAGGCAAATGCGACCGTGAGGCGGAAGGCGCGGGTCCAAAGGGGAGAGTCAATCGAGGTGCTGAATTCCATGTTCAGGGTTTCTTGGCTCGTAAAGATACCTCGCACCCCAAGTGCGTCGAAGAGGGTGGACCCCAATTCATCACAACGGGCGGTGGGCAACCGCAAACGAGGGCAGATTTCAGGAGGGATCAAAGGTCAATTTCCTGGCCTGGGGCAAGCTTGAATTTGCGCCGCATCCAACCCACGGCGAGGTAGACCAGCGGCGTGTCGAGTGCCGCAATGAGGGCCTTGAATGCCACGCCGTTCAAGAGCAAGGTGCCGAATCGCTCCCATGCGATTTCTCCCACGGCGCAAAGCAGCAAAAGGACCGTGGTGGTGTCGACGATTTGGGAGGGGATCGTGGAGAGGTTGTTCCGAAGCCAAAGGTGTTTTCCGCCTGTGACTCCTTTCCAGAAATGAAAAATCCGCACGTCGAAAAACTGGGCGAGCAGGTAGGCCGCCATGCTGGCTCCGACCGCAAGCACCGTTTGGCCAAAGACGTGGTCGTACTCGACGTTGGTGACGGGGGACCAGGTGGCGGCATCAGCGACGCCCGCGACCGTGACAATTCCAAGGGTCACAAGCGAGGCGGCGAGGCCGGACAGCACCACAAGGTTGGCCTTTCGGCGGCCGTAGATTTCGCTGATGACGTCCGTGACCAAAAACGTCAAGGGGTACGGCAAAAGCCCCACGCTTTGCTCAAACGTGAAGCCGCCCACCTCCCAGGCGAAGAACTTCCTGAAAATCAGGTTGCACGACACGAGGCTCGCCACAAACAACCCCGCGAGAACGAGAAACAGCGCGTGGGCCCGTTCGCGTTCGTGGGCCTCGAGAACGCGGGGAGGAGCAAGGGTCGAGGCGTGGGTTGAGCTCATGGTGTCGAGGAGTTGTGGGTTCGAGTCGGTGCGGGGTCGGTGGGTTCGGGTCGGCGGGTTCGGGGCGCAGGTTCGTGCAGGGGGGTCAAGTGGACCCTGGTTGAGAATGAGGGGTGAAGGTGATTTGGAGGCCGGGCGCGCCTGCAAATTGGTCAAGCTGCAGGCGCGCTTGTTCCGCAAGTTTGTGGCCGGCAACCCAAATCAAACACGCGTCGCTCGTCCGTTCCAGCACCAGCGCTTCAGAACGCACCGCGTGGGGGACTTGGGCCTGCGTGAGGACGTCGCTGACGAGGCTGCGTCCCGTCATGCCGAGAGGTTGGATGCGTTCTCCGTGTGCCCAAGGACGGAGGGTGAGGGGCAACCAGGCCTCCGGCACCCAAAGAGAATGGACACTCAATCCTTCGAGGGAAGCTGGACATGGTGCGGGCCTCCAAGAACACGTGCCCGCCGCGGTACGGACTTCGCCTCGTTCGTCGCAGCGAAGCCTTGTTTCGAGGTCGGGCCGGTTGGGGCTGGCGTTGGGCAGCGTGATTTCCAGAAGCACCTCCCGTTCGCGCACGAGCTTGAGCCCTTCGGCTTGGACATGCGCCCCAGGTTGGCTTGCGAGGAGGCTCACAGCTTGCTCGGCGGCGCCGTCGGTCCAACCTCGGTTGTGAAGGGACCGGCGAAGGGCTTCCTTGCCGAGCGGGGTGCATTGCAACGCATCGATGCTCCACGCGTTCTCCCCTGATTTCACGGCCTCAAGGGCCTTGTCGAGCAGGGTTTCTACTTCGCTGCTCCAAGATGCGGCGCGAGCCGCGAGGTGGCTCAGGTGCCGGGACGTGCCAGGCCTGAGCTGGTCAAGCAAGGGAAGCACTTCGTGGCGAACGCGGTTTCTGAGGTACGCCTCGGAGGCGTTGCTCGAGTCTTCTCGCCAAGACCATCCTTGCGCCTCGGCAAGTTTGCGCAGTTCGATGCGGGGGACGTCCAACAAGGGTCGAACCACGTGGCCTTCGCGGAAGGCCATGCCTTTGACGGCCCAGGGGTTGGCACTCCTCATCGCATGAAGCAGCCAGGTTTCAGCTTGGTCGTCCGCGTGGTGTCCGGTCAGGACCGCCTCGGCTTCGTGCGCCTGGCGAAGGGTATCCAACCACGCCATGCGCCGCTTTCGAGCCTCCCCTTGAAACCCTTGCGACCCTGCCTTGGCCTCTTCGAAATCCAACTTCAGCAACTCAAATGCCACGCCGTGCGCCTCGGCCCACGCCCGGACCGCTTCGCGATCTCCGTCGCTCTCCGCACCTCGCGTTCCGTGGTCCACGTGCGCCACAACAATCCGGTGGCCGAGCGCGTGAACGAGGTGCAGGAGGACCGTCGAGTCGCACCCGCCGCTCGCGGCGACCACCACCCGGCCTCTGGGCGAGACCCCAGCTTTGCCCAAGGCACGTTCCACCACCGAGAGCAACCGTTTCATGGGGCGAGGCAGGTTCGAAGCGCCTCGGCTTTCAGCAAACACTCCTCGTACTCGAGTTCCGCTTCCGACAGCAAGGTGATGGCG
>JBDQOS010000067.1:0-3435 GCA_040261075.1 Flavobacteriales bacterium | reverse complement strand
TTGCGAAAGTGGCTCCCTGGAAACGTTGAAACGGTTGGTTCGGGAAACCGGAGGAAGCACTCTGATCCCTGGATTGGAGGCCCTTGGGTTGCCCAACGACGTCCACGTGCGTGCGTTCGCTGCGCCCCAACCGGCCCGCGAAGTTTCGCTTGTGGTACGGCAGAACTACCACCGAGAAGCCTTGCTTCACGGCATCAAGGGCGCAATCATGAGGGCGGTACCTCAAGACTACCGAGCCTTCCCCAATTACCGCAGGTTGCCTTGGCAATCCTTCTGAACTCGCATCTTTGGGACATGAAACACGCTTGGAGTCTTTTGCTGCTTGGGATGTCCCTCGTCGTTGCAGGATGTTCATCCCTTGACACGCGTTCTGCACGAGTTGAATCTTCAGACACCCTCACTGTTCTCGCCTCGAGGCTTTTTGAAAGCCGGACCTACGAGACGTACTTGGATTCTTTGGCTCACCCATCGGTCCTCCACTGGGTCAACGCATCTTTGTTGGATTCGATCGGCATTGAAGAAGTCCTGGCACAAGCCGACGGTGTGCTCCTGACCGGTGGGGCAGACATCCATCCTTCACGCTACAACCAAACGGCTGACACGGTGTTGTGCGGAGACATTGATTTGGAACGAGATGCCCTTGAGCAACAGCTGCTCTCGGGGGTGCACAGACTTCGCCTCCCTGTGCTGGGGATCTGCAGGGGCTTGCAGCACATGAACATTTACGAAGGAGGAAACCTGCACCCTCATTTGCCGCTGGCACTCGGGACGGATGCGCATCGCGCGGGGACGGAAGGAAACAGCCGAGACACCCTTCACTGGGTGAGGGCCATCGTGAACCTGGACAACATGGGGATTCACGGGGCCGATTCATCCATCGTGGTTTCGCATCACCACCAAGGCATCGACCGACTCGCCCCTGAACTCGACGCCTGGGCCACGTCTCCCGACGGGTTGATCGAAGGCATTCGTCATCGAGATCTTTCCTCTTTCCCCTGCTATGTGGGCGTGCAGTGGCATCCCGAACGATCCGCTCAGGGACAACCTCTGGTCGAGGGCGTAGGGCGCTTTTTCGTGGCACACCTTGCCGTGCAGCGAGCTTCGAGGCTAGACTGAGTTCTTGGGCTTACGGCACCGGTTCGCACGCGGTCAAGGTCACGATGTCCCCCACCATGCAAATGCTCGCGTAGCCGTTCTCGAGTTGGTAGGCCACGTTCAGGTCCATCCCGTCCTCCGGATCGCTCAAGAACTCGCCCAAATTCAAGGGCTCCAGGACCGTTCCGTTCGCCTCGATGACCCAACCGCATCCGTCCAGCCCCGCGTAGTCGCGAAGCACGGCATTTCCGTCTCGCTCCGTGCATCCCGTGCCGAACGCCGCAACCGCACACAGAACGAGCGCGAGCGCATCAATCCCTGGTCGCATTCATCAATTCCTTGATGCCGCCCACGCTGCTCATCAAGCCGCTCGCCTCGTACGGCATGAACACGGTCTTGGAGCCGGCACCTCCTTCGCGAAGGACTTGGTCCATCATCTCGATGTACTTCACCGCGATGAGGTATTGGGTGGGGTCGGCCTTGGACGTCTCGACGGCCGCAGCAATGCGGCGGATGGCTTCAGCTTCCGCCTCAGCCACGGCCAACCGGGCCTGCGCCTCTCCTTCTGCTTTGAGGATTCGAGCTTGCTTGTGGCCCTCGGCTTGGTTGATGTCCGCGCCTTTGCGGCCTTCCGCTTCGAGAATCGCAGCCGTCTTGGTCCCTTCCGCTTCGATGATTTGGGCGCGACGGGTGCGCTCGGCACGCATCTGCTTTTCCATCGCCTCCTTGATGTCCGTCGGCGGATTGATGTCCTGCAACTCCACGCGGTTCACCTTCACCCCCCACTTGTTGGTGGCTTCATCAAGGATGGTGCGCAGCTTCATGTTGATGGTGTCGCGCGAGGTCAAACACTCGTCGAGCTCGAGCTCCCCGATGACGTTGCGAAGCGTCGTTTGGGTGAGCTTCTCAATGGCGTTGGGCAAGTTGTTGATCTCGTACACCGATTTCACGGGGTCGGTGATTTGAAAGTAAATCAATGCGTTGATCTCCGTCACCACGTTGTCCTTGGTGATCACCCCCTGCTTGGGAAAGTCAAACACCGTCTCCCGCAAGTCCACGCGGTCGCGCATCTTGTATTGCGTCACGCGCCTGCCGTCCGGCAATTCCCCCGCCAAGCGCCACACGATGTCGCGCGGCCGATCCACAATGGGAATGATGATGTTGATGCCGGCATTCAGCGTCGTTCGGTACTTGCCGAGGCGTTCGATGACCATGCTTTCGCTTTGGCGCACGATGCGCACTCCCTTGACCACGATGACAACGGCAAGAAGCAGAAAAATCAGGGCAAGAATGGACGTGGGACTCATGAGTTGGGTTTTTCAGTGGTGACAATCAAGGTGTTGCTTTCAACGCGTTCAATCCAAACCGCGGCGTGCTCTTGGGCCGTCTCAGCCTCGGAACGGTTCGACAGTTGGGCGCGCCAATCGTCTCCGTCGATTTTGCAGCGACCGAGACCCGTTTGGGCATCAAAGGGGACCGTGACCCGGCACTCGCGCCCCACCAATGCCTCCACCCCTGAGACCGCTTCGCTGCCGGAGAAGGCGAACTTGAGCGCCAAGGGCCGCAAAAACAAGAACGAAAGCAGGCTGAACAAAGCCGCCACCGCGAATTGAATCGAAAGGCTCCAACTGAGTGACGCAGCTCCGGCGGCTCCCAAGGCACCGACCCCGAGGCACGCCAACACGAACCCCGGAACGAAAATTTCCAAAATAATCAGCCCCATGGCGGCTGCCAACCAGAGTTGCCATACTTCCCAATGCATGAGCCCAAGATAGCACGTGCCCCTTGCCACAAAACAAGGATGAGCTTCAAAACCGCGGAGCCTCCTGCAAAGCTTTCACAAAAGCGGCGTTGCCAAGAACTCGGACATCCTTGGCGTCCGAAAAACCCCGCACGAAACGAACCGCAGCGCGAAAGTCCGCAACCGGGCCGTCCAATTCGAACCGCTCCTGATCCTGGACGAACGAAAGGAACGGAATGGCAAGGGGGTATTCCGAGCGCAAAATCAAGGCTGCCTTCATGGAAAGCGAAGCTTGAACGCGCTCCTCCTCAATCCTGCCCACCTCCATCGCAAACCCAAACATGTCCGGGTGCAAGTCGCGGTGCATTCGGGAAAAGGCGTGTTTCGACTCCAGGACTCGAACCGAGGATATCCGGTCCATTCGATAAAACTTGGTGCGCTGGGTTTGGCACTCGAATGCTGAGAGCAAGGAATGGTTCGCGGCAAATCCAATGGGCTCAATCAGCCGATTGGAAGTCGTCCCGCTGTGGGCCGAGTGGTAATTGACCAACTCCACCTGAACGCCCCGTTGGATGGCGTCCATCAAACGGGACATGCTC
>JBDQOS010000066.1:0-2716 GCA_040261075.1 Flavobacteriales bacterium | reverse complement strand
GCGGCGCCACCAACACCCAATCGTTCTGCCTGACTGACGCCGGTTTTTCGTCTTCCGGTCCGGGCTTGAATTTGCTCGTCGACGAGGAGGTTTCTCTGTGCGGTGAGGCCGAGTTGGAGTTAAGTGCGTCCGCAAACCCCGGTGCTGCTTTGTCTTGGAACGGCCAAAGTGGCGCCACCCTCACCGTGGATCAAACTGGGGAGTACGAGGTGGTGGCTGAACTCGCTGGCTGCGTAGAATCTGCGACGGTCGACGTGGTCCTTCAGGAGATTCCGGAGATCGCCTTCCAAATCAACAACGAAACGGTGGTTGGACCTGTCGAGGTCTGTTTTGGAGAATACCTCAGCATGCAAGTGGTCGCCACGGCTGGCGCCTCACCTAGCTGGGACGCGAACGGCTCCTCCTCCATCAACATCAATTCTTCCGGAGATTACTGGGCCTCCGCAAGCATCAACGGGTGCGATGCGGAACCTGATTTTCTCCACGTGGACCTTCTCCCCAACCCCACCGCCGAGGTCACTGCCGTCCCGCCTGTGCTTTGTTGGGAAGAGTCTGGAGCTGTCCAAATCGCGTTGGGGCCTGAGGCCAACGTTGTCAATTGGTCCTTGCCAAGCGGAACCTCCTTGCTCAACCAAGCTGGCCCCGGCATGTACCAGGTCAACCTTGTGGGGGACAACGGGTGCGAAAGCTCGGAGTCGTTCACCTACCCCATGTTGCCACCCATTGCCACAGGGCTGGTCGATCCGGCACCTTTGTGCGACGAATCGGTCGCCACACTCAGCGTCACCGGGAACGTCGACAACGTCAGTTGGAATGTGGGTGGAAGCGGCCCGCAACTCCCTGTGGTGGCCTCCATGGGAGGCGGGCCGTTTGTGGCCAACGTCACGCTCGGCAATTGCGCCCAATCGGACACGGCGTGGGTGACGTGGTGGCCCACTCCGAGCACCGGGACGCTGCCCGAAAACTTGACGCGGTGTGTCTTGGATCCTGCCACAGCGTTCAACTGGCCTGGCCAAACGGACGCTCCTGTGGGTGCGTGGGTTTGGAGTGTGAACGGCGAACCTGCAACTGCAGGGTACAGCCTGACGGAGGAGGGCGACTACGTCATTGAGGTACGGGACAACGCCACAGGCTGCTCCGACGTGCACAACTTGACCGTGGAAGTTTGGCCCAACCTCGCGGTGGACGCCGACCCTGTCGACCCGTTGATTTGCATGGGCGATTCAACCCAAGTCCGGGTGGAATTCTTGCCCGTGTTGGGCAC
This sequence comes from Flavobacteriales bacterium, assembly GCA_040261075.1. GTDB lineage: Bacteria > Bacteroidota > Bacteroidia > Flavobacteriales_D > Sanyastnellaceae > UBA11663. Next base: position 1,452 of record JBDQOS010000066.1, on the reverse strand, counting down.
GGACCCGTTCGAGATCCCGTTCTCGTTGGTGTGGTCCACCGAGGGCGCGTCGGGGTTTGAAAGCAACGTGGCTGGAGGCGAGCATTACGTCACAGCCACGAACGCCTGCGGCACGGCGGTGGCCCTTGCCGAGGTGGAGGAGGAATACTGCGGGTGCCACGTGTGGATACCCAACGCCTTCACCCCGGACGACGATGGATTGAACGAGGGGTTCCGCATCGTGAGCAGCTGCGAATGGGACGCGTTCTCGTTCAAGGTGTTCAACCGATGGGGGGAACAAGTCTGGTCCACCAATGACGCGGACCGGCCTTGGGACGGGGGTGCAGACGATTTGGGAGGCGGGGAACATTACCTCCCCGACGGGTGGTACCCGTACATCGTGTCCTGGGAATACCGCGAAGACGGTGTGTTCTACCGCGAGCAAAAGACGGGCCGCATCTTGATGGTTCGCTGAGCCCGCGGTGCGCGACGGACGTCAGGTCAGGCGTGAAAAACCATCCGGAAGCACGTGCCCTTCCCGGGCTCGGTCGAGGCGACGGAGATTTGGCCTCCGTGGACTTCCTCCACAATGCGCTTGGACAGGGACAAGCCCAAGCCCCACCCCCGCGCTTTCGTCGTGAAGCCGGGATCAAACACCTTGCGCGAGACGGCCTTCGTCATCCCCTTGCCGTTGTCCTCGATTTCGATGTGAAACTCGTCCTCCGTCCACTGCGCCCGGAGGGCCAGGACACCCTCCCCGTCCAAGGCGTCCACGGCGTTTCGAATGAGGTTCTCAAGCACCCAGCTCAGAAGTGGACGGCTCAGGGGAAGCGTTCCCGCGGAAGGACCTGAATCCAGGGTCAGTTCCACGTGCTTGCTCACGCGTGGCCGCATGTATTCCACCGTCTCGCGCACCAAGTCGAGCGGGTTGTCCGGCTCGAGGTGGGCCTTCGAGCCAATCTTCGAGAACCGTTCCGCCACCACCTGCAGCCTCGAGATGTCCTTGTCCATCTCGCGCAGCGCCTCCGGATCCACGCCCTTGGCCGCCAGAAGGCCCGACCACGCCATGAGCGAACTGAGCGGCGTGCCCAGTTGGTGAGCCGTTTCCTTGGCCATCCCCACCCAAACCCGGTTTTGTTCTGCCTTGCGCGAAGAACTGAACACGAGGTAGGCCACGAGCAAGAAAGCTGCAATCAGCAGAAGCTGGACCGCGGGAAAGTACCTGAGCTGTGTCAAAACCGTGCTCTCCTCGTAAAACACAAAGTGCCACCCCTCGCCTGGCAAATTCACCGGAATCGGAAGGTGAGCGTTGGCCATGTCGAGGTACTTGGCTCGGAGTTTTTCCGGGGTGTCGAGTTGGGACACGTCAATGCCTTGGGACTTCACCACGCGGGTGGCGGTCGAATCGATCAACAGAACCGGCACCGACGCGCTGTTGATGACGGTTTCCGAAATGAACGACTCGATCAATTC
>JBDQOS010000065.1:0-5066 GCA_040261075.1 Flavobacteriales bacterium | reverse complement strand
GAACTCGCAAGAGTTGTCGTCTACGTTGGCAATGGGGTTGAAGTTGGATGCAGCTTCGTAGATGCAGCCCAACACAATCAGCTCGTTGCATGAGCCGTCGTCCGACGTGGCGTAAGGATCAAACTCAAGGTACTCGGGGTTGGTGCAGCCAGCAGCACAGGCTTCGCAAGATTCCCAACACACCGCGTCCAAAGCAATGTCAGCGTCGAACGTCAGTGTACGGTTGGTGAAGCCATCAATGGTTGAAGTGCAGCCTTCCACACCTTCCACATCGCCAAATTCCTCTTGGTAGTTCCATCCGTCGAGGGTGAATTTGTACTCCACCGTTCCTGGGGCCAATGACAAAGTCACAGACCAAACGCCGTCCCCGTCCGAATCGTCCATCGGGTTGCAGGTGCCGCACCAGCCATTGAAACTGCCGTTCAAGAACACGCCACTGTACTCGTAGGCCTCAGCGTACTGGTTCATGTCCACGTTGAATGTCACGTCCGCTGGACTGACTTGATCTCCGCAAGAATCGCAGCTACCAAAGGTGTCGTTGGTCGTAGATCCCGCATCCACGAGACGGTTGGCGTACCCCGCATAGTCCGTCACAGGAGCACAGCTTGCTCCGTTCGCCATGTCGTCCACCAAGTTTTCTTGATCCGCAAAACCGTCGATGCCGTACTTGTATTCAACCGATCCCGTCAGGTCTGCAATTTCCACGCTGTAGATTCCGTCCCCGTCAGCGTCGGTCAAAACGTTGTATCCATCGGCAGCACACCAGCCGCACCACGGACCCGTAACAAAGACTTCAGCAAAGGTGGTTGAACCGTTGACCGTAGATCCAGCGGCATCCACACAGCTCATGTCAACGTTGAACGTGGTGGACCCTCCGCCCGTCGTGTCACAGCCAGTGCATGAGGCGTACACGTCAGAAATGTCCGCAGAACCCACAGTCCACAAACGGTTGGCGTAGGTTGCACCGTCGGTAACAGGTGTGCACTCGCCCAAACCAATGAGGTTTTCTTGAACGCCGTCCACAATCCACAGGTACTCCATGTCGGCGTCAGGGGCCGGATCAAATGTGATCGACCACGTGCCGTCGCCGTTGTCTGTCGCAACAGGTCCTGCGCCTGGATCCCAGCTCCAGAAAGGACCGGTCAAGCGCACTTCGGTTGCAGACTGTCCGCAGAGATCCACCGTCGCCACCAAGGCCGCTGGAGCTTCCACGCAAGCGTCGCAGCTGTTGAAGCAAACCGCAGCGAGCGTTTCCGCCACTCCGCTCCGCACGTGAAGTCGGTTGCTTCCGCCTACACCGTTGTCAACACCGCATCCAAGGCCCAGGAAATCCGCATTTTCTTCTCCGCTGTAATCCGCGACGCTGTCCACGACGGCCAAACCGTTGTTGAATTTGTACTGGAAAGATGCAGGGCCCGAAATGTTGACCGTAGCCGTCCAAACGCCATCTCCATCCGCGTCGTCCATGGCAATGGCACCGAATTGCCAAGCTGGGGAGGTGAACGAACCGATGAGGTACATTCCGGCAGAATCCACATCAATCTGCGAAGCGTCCACTTGGAACGTCACGTCAGCCGCGTCGGGATCGATGGCACACACTTCTGCACATTGTCCGAAGCACCCTTGCGTTGCGATTGGAGATCCGAGCGTCACTTCAACCGAACGGTTTCCACCGCACTCCAATTCCTCCCAGCCATCCGCACCGTTCTGGAACTTGAACTCGTAGGTTGCCGCCTCAAGCGACTTCGTGATGCTCCATGAGCCGTCTCCGTTGTCCGACATGGCTTCTGAAGACCAACCGTTCATGGCACCTGCAAGGAACATTCCATCCGCAGCAACCTCAATGTTGTCCGTCAACACCGTAAACGTTACTTCTTCCGTGGGGAGAGACGTTCCGCATGGCGTGCAAGCGCCAAAGCACACCGCATCCAGCAACGCGTCTTCGGTACCCACCGTGAAACCGCGGTTTCCATTCACCGCACAAGCCACGGGGACGCTTTCGTCCAAGCCCCAGTTGGGACCGTTGATGAACTTGTATTCGACCGCTGTTCCTTCGGCAATCATGGCCGTGTACTCCCAAACATCGTCGCCGTCTGCATCCGTCATCGCCGTCGCACCAGCAGACCAGCCTTGGAAGTTGCCAGCAATGAAGACTCCAATGGGGTTGGTGGTTTGGTCGTTCATGTCGACTTGGAAGGTCACCGCATGTTCAACTTGAACACAGGCGTCGCAGCTGTTCCAGCAAACGGGGTCCAACGTCTGGCTGCTCGATACTGCCAAAGAACGGTTGGTGTACCCGTCGATGGTCGACGTGCAAGGCAGTCCCTCTGCAAACTCTTCAGCCGTGGTCCAGCTGTCCAAGGTGAATTTGTATTCAATGGTGTCTTGAGGTACGGTCAATGTAATGGCGTAAATGCCGTCTGCGTCGTCATCCGTCATGACAGCACACGTGCCACACCAGCCGTTGAACGATCCGTTCAAATTGACAACGTTGTAAGCTCCACTGTATTGAGACATGTCGACCTGGAAGGTGATGTCCACAGGAGGGGCATCGTTGCAAACCCCATCACATGAACCGTAGTAATCGTTCGCCACAGAACCCGCTTCGATCTGGCGGTTCGCGTATGCATTGTAATCCGTCACCGGGGCGCACGTTGCACCTGCGTTCATGTCGTTGATCAGGTTTTCCTGGTCAGCAAATCCATTGATCGCGTACTTGTACTCCACCAACCCGACCAAATCGGAAACTTCTACGGAGTACACACCGTCTCCGTCAGGATCGGTCATGTTGTTGGAGCCGTCGTTGCCGCACCAGCCACACCAGGGGCCGGTCACGAATACGTCTGTGAACCCATCAGGGGCACAGGTCATGTCCACGTTGAACGTCGTCGTTTGGGCTTGAGCCGCAAAAGCGAACAACGCGGAAATCAGGAGAAAAGAATAGCGCATGAGAGAAATTAAAGGGGGCTTTGGTTGACCGTCCTTGGGGCCCTGTCTTTTCGACAAACCTCCCAAAAAGTCATCTGAGGACTCATTTTCCTCAATTGTAAATATAGCACACTCCATCAAAAGTGTCAAAGGAACACACCCATGAATTGCCACCACATGCCCCCTCTTCGTCATCCATCCCAATTCGCCCTTTCCCGGGGCGTGCCGTGGTCCTTGACAGATGGCCTTCAGGCCCGGTCGCTTGGTATCAACAAGTTGGATGCTGCAGCTAGGAACAAACTCATGCCGGCCAGAACCATGGTCTTGACGACATCCCCGCCAAACAACACCTCGTTCAACCACACGATTCCTCCGAGAGCCGCAAGGATTTGAGGCAACACGATGAACATGTTGAAAACCCCCATACCCACCCCCATTTTTTGGGCGGGGACGGCGCCAGACAACATGGCGTATGGCATGCTCAAAATGCTGCCCCAGGCCACTCCTACGCAGGCAAAGCTCAAATTGAGCCAAGACGAAGTCTCAGGTGTCCACCACGACATCGAGACGAAGCCAAAGCCTCCGAGAGCCAAACTGACCAAGTGCGTCCAGCGGCGATTCAACTTCTTCCGTGAAGTCCACAAGGACAACAAAAGAGCAAATCCCATGCTGCTCAAGCCGTACATCCCCATCGCACTCGAAACCGCGTTTGCCGCCGATTCGTAGGCCGAACGCTTCACATCGTAGTCCACGACTCCATCCGCAGGCATTGGAGCCTGAAACACGGCCTCAGTCAGCGCAGGCGTCGCAAAGGACCACATGGTGAAAAAGGCAAACCAACTGAAAAATTGAACCACACCAAGTTTGGCCATCACGGAAGGCATGGATTTGATGAAGGATGTGATCTCGACCAAACCCGAAGCCTCCGCCTTCGAGTCAGCGGTGCCCGCTTCAGCCCCCAAGACTTCGGGAGGATCTTCCGTGGTTGTGAAAACGGTCACCAAAATGCTGCCCATGAACACCAAGGCACCGATGGCAAAGGACATGTAGACGCTTTGGGGTAGTTCACCCGCAGCTGCTTCGTTGGAAACTCCGAGTTTCGTCACCACCCAGGGCAAGTTGGACGCGATCCACGTGCCAATCCCAATGATGAGCGTTTGAAGCACAAACCCATAACTCCGCTGACTCTCCGGCAGCTTGTCCGCCACCAAAGCGCGGAAAGGCTCCATGCTGACGTTGATGCTGGCGTCAAGCACCCAAAGAAAGCCTGCCGCCATCCACAACTCACTGCTGTACGGCACAAAAAACAAGGCGATGGAACTGAGAATCGCTCCAATGAGGAAAAAAGGACGGCGCCTCCCCCACCTCGGATGCCACGTGTGGTCACTCAAGTAACCGATGATGGGCTGAACAATCAGTCCAGTCAACGGTGCCGCAATCCAGAGCATTGGAATTTCGTCCTTGCTCGCCCCAAGGGTTTGAAAGATTCGCGACATGTTCCCTCCTTGCAGGGCAAAACCAAACTGAATCCCCATGAAGCCAAAGCTCATGTTCCAGATTTCCCAAAATCCAAGTTTTCTCTTTTCCATTGCGGGTGTCGTAAGGTTTGTCGCCAGAGAAGGTGAGTTCGTGTGCAAGATACACTAAGGCCCCTCGTCAAAGCTTTGCGCGTAAAAAAAGCGCCGACACATGGCCGGCGCTTTCGCTCAAGGGAGCTTGAATTGATTTTCTCGAATCAGAGGTCAGAACAAGCTTGACCAAATGCCACCAAGAAGTCAAGCAGGTCGGCCGAGCCAATTTCTCCGTCGCCGTTGGCATCGTAGGGGCAGTCGCTTCCCGTACCGCATGGCTCGTACACACAAGATCCGTCGTCGTTGTTCGCAAATGGGATGAAGTTCTCGGCCGACGCATCCGTGCAACCAGAGAAAATGCATGACCCGTCTTCCGCGGTATTCACAGCGTCGAAGTTGTCTGCGCCCGGATACGTGCAGCCCGTCGCGATGCACGATCCGTCGTCGTTGTTGGCTTCGGGGTTGTAGTTGTCCGCGTTGGGGTTGGTGCAACCGCTGATGATGCACGACCCGTCGTCGTTGTTCGCCTCGGGATTGTAGTTGTCTGCCGCAGGGTTGGTGCAACCG
>JBDQOS010000064.1:0-11246 GCA_040261075.1 Flavobacteriales bacterium | reverse complement strand
GTTCAGGTTGCCCTACGCGGAGGCGCTCGAGGCGTGCGCCGCGGTGCGGGAGCACCCGAAACGCGGGGAACGCGAGTTGCCTGCCGCCGCCATGCTCGTGTCGGAACGAGTTGGCGATAACTTGCAACTTGTGCCGTTCCGAGGGCCGTTTGTCGATTTGACTCACCCCGAAGACTGGCGGAATTTCCCAAACCTGAAAACCCATGGCTGAAGTTTCAGTGGAAGTATGTGCGAGCACCTTGCGTGACGTCGCCGTGGCGATGGAGGCCGGTGCCGACCGCGTCGAGCTTTGTTCGGTGTGGTCGGTAGGCGGCATCACCCCCAACGTGGTTGTGGTGGAGTCGGCGGCGGCGATGGGCATGCCCGCCCGCGCGTTGATTCGCCCACGCGAAGGACACTTCGTGTTTTCGGCTTCGGAGCGAACGTGGAGCGTGGAAGAGGCCAAGGTCATGATGGACTGCGGGGCCGAGCGTGTGGTGGTCGGGGCGTTGACGGCAGACGGTCGCCTCGACGAAGCGTACTTGGAGGCCATGTGCGATGCGGTGGGGCCAGAGGCGCTGGTTTGGCACCGGGCCATTGACGTGAGTGTGGATCCCGACGCGGATGTCCAAACCCTGCTCCGGGCAGGCGTGACGTCGCTGCTTTCGAGTGGCGGATGCGCACGTGCCGTGGAAGGTGCGGCGCGCTTGAAGGCCTGGGCCGACATGGGCATGGCCGTGGTGGCAGGAGGGGGGGTCAGGGCTGCCGACGTGGCTGAATTGGCGCGCGTCGGGGTGGAGGCCGTGCACGCGTCCTGTCGAACGACTGTGCGCGAAGAAGGCTCCCCGCTGTTCGATTCGGCCACCCACCCGGTGGATTTTGAACTCGTCGACGCCCTCGTCACGTCGGCAGAAAAGGCAACGAACGCATGATCAAGGTGACAAAAGAACCCTTTCGAGGAGCGCTGATTGCGTCCGTGTTGGCGGGACTGTGGGGGTGTCAACAACATTCGGTGCACCCTCTTCCGGCCGGAAGCCTGGCGGGACTTGTTCCGATGCCGCATTCGGTTCAACCGCTGGGTCACGACGCGGAAGGCCGAGGCTTTCGAACGGACGGGACACTCAAGGTGGCTTGGCCGGAGGACTGGGACATGGCGGCTACGACCGAGTGGCTCGATGCGGCGGGGATTCGGTGGGAGCGTGCCGGTGCGGAAGCGGCCGATTGGCGCTGGGCGGAGACGGAAGGCGAAGTGGGGACCGAGGGGTACGTGATGGAAGTGGCCGAGGACCGCGTGGTGCTGGAGGCCGCGGACGAGGTCGGGGCGTTTCGCGCTTGGACCACGCTGCGTCAACTGATTCCCGCCTCGTGCGAACAAGGCTGCCCGGGCGGATTCACCTTGCCTGCGGTGCGCATTGAAGACCGAGCGGAATTGGAGCACCGGGGGTTGCTTTTGGACTGCTGCAGGCACTTCATGAAACCGGAGTTCGTCAAGGAGATCATAGAAGCGCTGGCCCTCCAAAAAATGAACGTGCTCCATTGGCATTTGACGGAAGACCAAGGCTGGCGCCTGCCGATCGAGGCCTACCCCAAGTTGACGGAGGTGGGCGGGTTTCGGACGGAGGAAGACGGCCAGGTCACGGGCGGGTTTTACACGCGGGAAGAAATTGCCGACATCGTGACCTACGCGGCCGAACGGCACGTGAAGGTCATTCCGGAAATTGAAATGCCGGGCCACTGCCGTGCGGCCCTGGCGGCGTACCCGTGGTTGGGCTGCACCGGTGACACGCTTCCGGTCCCCAACAACTGGGGCGTGTTCAAGGACGTGTACTGTGCGGGCAACGACTCGACCATGGCGTTCATGAAGGCCGTGTTGGACGAAGTATGCGAGCTGTTTCCTTCCGACGTAATTCACATTGGTGGCGACGAGGTGCCCAAGGTGCGTTGGGCGGAATGCGCGAAATGCCAAGCCCAAATGCGCCGACTTGGCCTTCGCGACGAGGCGGAACTTCAAACCGCCTTCATCAACGAAATGGGCGCGCATTTGGCGCAGCGCGGAAAGCGCATCATGGGGTGGGACGAGATCCTGGAAGGCGGGCTCCCTGAGGGGGCGATGGTGCAAAGTTGGCGCGGCATGGAAGGGGCGGTGGAGGCCACGCACTTGGGCACGGACGCCGTGGTGAGTCCGACGAGCCATTGCTATTTGGATTACCCCCTGCGCAGCACGGACTTGGAGGAAGTGTACGGATTTGTGGCGGTGCCGGAGGAAGCGCTCGGACACGCGGGCCGCATCGTGGGCGGCGAGTGCAACATGTGGACCGAGCGCGCTCCACAAGACCTGGTCATGGGCAAGGTGTTTCCGCGTGCCACGGGCCTCGCCGAGGTGCTTTGGTCCGGTCCGGAGATCACGCAAGCGGAGGGGGCGTACGACCGGTTTTTGGACCGGCTCGACGCGTTGGGGGAACGTTGGGCTTTCTTGGGGTTGCAGCCGGGTTTGGAGGGGGTTCCGGTGGAAGTCGACGTGCTTCCTGCGCTTCAGGGCGAGGTGGTCGTTGAGGTTCGGCCGGCGCTCCGAAACGTGGGCGGAACGGTGAGGTTTGTGCCCGACGGGGACGGAGCGAGTTTCAGCGAAGCGAAGGTGGGCGAGTCGATTCGTGTCCAGGGCCGGGGAACGGTCGAAGTGGACGTGGCGGTTCGCGGACGTGCGACGGGGGTCACGGAGCGCTTCCCGGTGGCGGGCCATGCGGCGGCGCACCAGCCGCTCGAACTGAGCTACACCCCGAGCAAGCACTACACGGGCGGAGGCCTCCAGGCACTGGCCGACGGCCGCCGCGGATCGCACGATTTCCGGGACGGGGCATGGCAGGCCGTGCAAGGCGAGGACATGACGTGCGTCGTGGACCTCGGAAGCGTGCAGTCGCTGACGGCGCTGGAGACCCAGCTGTACCTCTACCAGGACGCCTGGATTTTCGCGCCGGAATCGGTGCGCTGGTCGGTGTCGACGGACGGATCGCGGTTCGTGGATTTGCCCCCGCAGGCGCCGTGGGGCGAAGAGAAGGCTTTGGTTCCGGACGGACGTCAAATCGTCCTTCCCGTGCGACTCGACGGATTGGAACTCGAGGCGCGCTACGTCCGGATGACGCTGCTCAACCCCGGGCCGTGCCCGACGTGGCACGACGCCGCGACGGAGCCGACCTGGGTGTTCGTGGACGAACTCGTGGTCGAAACCGCACGTTGACGCACCGCGCGCGCCGAAAAGTCGCTCAGGAGTCGTATCTTGGTGTTGCTTGTACACTAACCCGAAGACCATGAAGTTGATGCGCGCTTTCGTTGTTTTGGCCTTGCTGGTTCTGACCTCCCTGACGGGGGCGTTGGAGGCCTCAGCCCAAACGCCCATCGTTCTCGACCCTCCCGCCGGCACGGTGGACGGGGTCAACGTCCTGAACGGCTCGACGGTGATTGTCCAGCTTCGGGCGCCGGGCAAGGACTACGTGCACTTGCGCGGCGACTTCAACGACTTCACTTCGAACGACGCGTCGTTGATGCGCAAGAGCGTGGACGGAAACCGCCACTGGCTTCAGGTCAGCGGGTTGAGCCCCGGTTCCTGGTACCGCTACCACTTCATGGTGGAAGGCACACTTGAGGTGGGCGACCCGTACGCCGAGCTTGTGTTGGACCCGTGGGACGACCAGTACATCCCCCAAAGTCATTTCCCCGGCATGCCGTCCTTCCCTTCGTCACACGCCAACTGGCACACGACGGCTTTCCGGACAGACAACCCGTATTTCTTGTGGACGGACGGCGATTTTCAGCGCCCGTCGTCGGACCGTTTGGTCATCTACGAAACCCTGGTCCGCGATTTTGACGAAGCCCAAACCTTCCAGGACCTCATCAACCAACTCGACTACCTCGAGTACATGGGGTACAACGCCATCGAGCTCATGCCGGTGAACGAATTTGAAGGCAACTTGAGCTGGGGCTACAACCCCAATTTTCGGTTTGCGGTGGACAAATTCTACGGTCCCAAGGCCAAGCTCAAGGAGCTGGTGAACAAATGCCATGCCCGCGGCATCGCGGTCATTCTGGACGTGGTGCCCAACCACAGCTTTGGGACCGACCCGATGGTGCGCCTCTACCAAAACGCCGACGGGTCAGCCGCGGCGGACAACCCGTGGTTCAACCCTGTTGCGATGCACCCTTACAGCCCGGGCTACGACTTTGACCACGGCGACCCGTGGACCCGGGAGTTTTGGAAACGCGTGTTTGATTTTTGGATGGAGGAGTACCACATCGACGGGTACCGCATCGACTTGAGCAAGGGGCTGACCCAGACGTTTACGGGCACCGACGTCGGGTCTTGGAACAACTACGACCAAAGTCGCGTCGACATTCTGTTCGATTACGCCAACGACATTTGGAGCAACCATCCTGGAACGTACCTCATCCTGGAACATTTGGGCAACAACGACGAGGAGACGGTACTCGCGAACGGCGGGTTCATGATTTGGGGCAAGATGACGTTTGCCTACACCCAGAGCGCCATGGGGTATTACGGCGACATCAACTACGGTTCGTGGCAAGCACGCGGCTACGCGTGGCCCAATTTGGTGACGTACGCGGAGAGCCACGACGAGGAACGCATGGGGTACGAAGTGGCCACCTACGGCAATTCGTCAGGCGGGTACAACGCGCAAGAAGAGGCCACGGCCATGGACCGGTTGGCGATGACCCACGCGTTTTTGCTTGCCGTCCCGGGACCGAAGATGATTTGGCAGTGGGGCGAACTGGGATACCAAACCAGCATTTTCGATTGCCTCAACGGCTCCTTCTCGGAGGAGTGCAAGTTGGGCGAGAAGCCTGCGCCGTGGGCCGACCTCGCCAACGCGAACCGCCTCGGACTTGCCAAGACCATTTCAGCCCTCATCGACTTGAAGAAGAACCAACCCGTGTTCGGGACGTACGATTTCAACGTGGACGGAGCGGGCATGGGCAAGCGCATTCACTTGTACGGCTCCGACCAAAACGCGGTCCTCGTCGGCAACTTCGACGTCGCGCCGATCAACATGGTGCCGGGCTTCCCGTACGCCGGAACGTGGTACGACCACTTCACGGGGTTGCCGCTCTCGGTCAACAACGTCGGCACCGCGATGACGCTGCAGCCAGGGGAGTGGCACCTCTACCTCGACACGCCGCTTCCCACACCGGACACGGACGGCACCTTGCCCATCCTCGTGAACGTGGGATGCACGGACCCCGCCGCTCAGAACTACGACCCCTTGGCGGAAGCGGACAACGGTTCGTGCCAATACGAAGTGGTGTTGCAACTCGATTTGGGTGACCTCACGGCCGATCCGCTCGGCGTTCACGTGGCGGGTTCGTTTCAGGGCTGGGTTCCTGGAGACACCCCGATGGTGCTCGGTGCCGACAGCATCTACCGAACCACCTTCGTGGCCCAAGTCGGTTCCGAAGTCCAGTACAAATTCCTCAACGGGGACGCGTGGGGGACGGACGAAGGGGTGCCTGCAGAATGCGGCGTGTCGAATGGACTGGGCGGATACAACCGCGCCGTGGTGATTCCGGCCGGAGACTCCAGCGTGGAAGTTCACTGCTTCGCTTCGTGCACGTCGTGCCAGCCCGTGGGTCCGGTCGACTGCTCGGCGGGGGACTGCTGCGGGACAGGCACGGTTTGGGATGAAGCATCGGGCACCTGCGTGTCCGACGGAACGTCTTCAAGCTCGTGCGCGGAAGACCTCAACGGCGACGGCTCCGTCGCCGTGTCGGACATCCTCCAACTTCTTGGAGCCTTTGGCTTGACTTGCGAGTGATCGTTTTGGAGCCGAGTTCCTACTCGCAGTCGGTCCCAAACAACGTCAGAAAGACAAGCAGGTCGGACGTGGCGCATACGCCGTCGCCGTCCAGGTCCGTCTCGTCGCCAAACCCGCCGTACGCGCTCAGCAACACCAGCAGGTCGCCTGAGGCGCGGGCAAAGTCGTAATTGAAGTCCGCCAAACACCCGTTGGGTTCAGTGAGTTCGTGACGGGTGTTGACGTCCAATTCGTAATACGTCGTCGAACCGCCGTTGGGCCAGTCCACCACCAGCGAATCCACCGTCGCACTTTCCCCAAGGCCCCAGTGCAGGTCCAAGGTGCTGGCTCCGGAGTACCCTTGGCCGATGTTCACTTCGTCCATGCGCACCTTGCCGTTGTAGTGAAGCGTGGCTCGTGCGCCCACCGCGTCTCGGTTGCTCAGCGTGCCGCGCAACTTGACCTGCAGCCAGTTGCCGTCGGAGGCGTCGTTTCGAAGCAGGGCGATTCCGGGCTGGGTGGCGGTCTTGGGTGTGGCGATGACCAAGTCCAAATCCCCGTCCCCGTCCAAATCCCCCATCGCCAGCCCGTAGTCCGAGTACGTGTGCTCCAAGGTTGCGTTTCCGTCACTGACAGGCGTGAACGTGTTGTCGCCGTTGCCGTGGTACAGGATGTTGGGCAGGGGGGCGAACAGGTAGTCGTTGACGATGTACAAATCCCATTCGCCGTCGTGGTCGTAGTCGAAGAACACGCACCCCCAGGTCATTCCCGAGTCGCTCGTCCCCGACGCCACGCTGATGTCCGAAAACGAACCGTCGGCGTCGTTCAGAAACATCGCGCTTGGGTACAGGTCGGTGATGTACAGGTCGAGCCAGCCGTCGTGGTTGATGTCGGCCACGTCTACGCCCATGCAGTTCCCCTGGTAATTCAGCCCGGCAAAGAACGCCACGTTGTTGAACGTTCCGTCGCTGTTGTTGCGGTAGAGCTTGTTGGTTTGGTTGGCGTCGTGCGTCAAGTACAAATCCTGATCCCCGTCGTTGTCGTAATCGAAGAAAATGCTCCCCATGCCCACCCCCGTATCGAGGGTGCCTGTGGTTTGGTACACGTTGGTGAATCCTTGCCCTCCGTTGTTCTTGTAGAAGTGGTTGACGGCGTTGATGTTCACCACGTAGAGGTCGGTGTATCCGTCTTTGTCGTAGTCGGCGGCGTGCAGCGAGCGGCACATCAAGGTGCTGTTCAACCCAAACTCCTCCGCCATGTCCACAAACGTCCCGTCGCCTTGGTTCACGTAAAACCGATTGGGCTCAGGGTTGCTTCCGCCGTAGCCGTTGCCTGTGGCAAGATCAAGGTCGCCGTCGTTGTCAAAGTCAAACCAAATTGCCGCGTTGGTGAATCCTTCGTCGGCCACCCCCGCGTCGGCGCCAACTTCGTCGAACGTCATGTCCCCGTTGTTCCGATACAGCGCGTTGCCCGCAAACTTCGACCCGATGTAGATGTCTTCGTCGCCGTCGTTGTCGTAGTCGCCGATGGCCACGGCGTGGTGCTGCCCTTCGGCAGTCAATCCCGCTTCCGCACCGACGTCGACGAAGGAGGGCGAAGTTTGGGCTTGGGCCACACCCGCCCACACAACGAGCAGGGCGAGCACGAAAACGTTCCGGCAGGTGAAAGTCATCGAAGGGAGGTTCGAAGCGCAGGGAGAACCATTGTCTCCTTATGATTTACAAGGTAAGAAAGAAGCTTTCGTCGACATGTTTTGGGTGGGTGGAGAACTTTTTTTCGGCTTAGTCATATAATGCTCAGGTCTTATATCCAAGTGGTTCTATGTTTGTTCCGTGCATCAAAAGAACAGGGATGCGAAGGCATAGGCTGTTCGATTGGGTACAAGTAGATTGTTAGGATGGAAGGGCGCCACGGCGCCCTTCTTGCTACCTGAAGGTTTCGTGTCGTATTTTCGGATTAGTCATGAAAATCTTCAACCTGCAGTCCGCCGTTTTTGTTGTCGCCATGGGAATGGCCCTGGGGTTTGTGAATTGCGGTGACGGAAGTTCTTCGCCCGAGGTTCGGATTGACCAAATCGAGGTGATGAGCTACGATTTAAATTACGAAGAGGACCCTTGGGGAGAGGAGGGGGCGCCTGATTTTGTGGCGGAGGTCTCGGTCAACGATCAGCCCTATTACACGTCTCCCGTGGCGTACGAGGCTTCCGTGCCTCAGCGGATTTCGTTCGAGGGCCTGACCTTTCAGGGTGCGGAGCTCGACCAGGAGGTGGTCGTTCGAATTTTCGACCACGACGACGATTCGTTGAACGACATCGTGGGTGAAGTCTCCTTCGTGCCGCGCAACATCATGTACACCGAGCCTGTGCGCCACCCGCTGTACGGCGGGTACTTGCAAGTCGATTTGCTGTTGTCCTGGTGAGAGTCAAGGATTTTTGGACGAATTCGCTTGTTGTCTAAGAATCCTCGCTATATTTGCACCCCTGTTTTTAGCTAGGAAACACTATGGCACATCACAAATCCGCCCTCAAGCGCATCCGCTCCGACGAGAAAAAGCGCGATCGCAACCGTTACCAGCACAAGACGGCTCGCAACGCCGTTCGCAACCTTCGTGCGTCCACGGACGCCAAGGAGGCTTCTGCGCTGCTGCCCGTGGTGAGCGCCATGCTTGACAAACTTGCCAAGCGCAACATCATTCACAAGAACAAAGCAGCAAACCTGAAGTCGAGCTTGACCAAGCACGTCTCAGGCCTCTGATTCATTTCAGAACAACGCTGACAAACTTCGAGCCCTCTGCCACGTGCAGGGGGCTTTTTTTGTGTCATGGAAGAGGGAATCAGACCGCGAGAGAGGGTGGCTAGAGACGGAGTCGCGGCTTTAAGTGATCATGAGTTGCTGGCTTTGTTGCTCCGAACGGGGCACCGCGGCAAAGGAGCGGAAGACTTGGCTGTGGAAGTGATGGATTTGGCGCAAGGCTGCCTCAACAACCTGGCTTCTTGGCCCGCAGAAAGTTTGACCTTGGTGGAAGGCATTGGACAAGCCAAGGCCACGTTGGTTGCCGCGGCCATGGAGTTGGGCCGGAGACGGCAACACGCCACCACGCGACGGGGGGAGCGCGTGGCGAGCAGCAGGGAAGTCTATTTGCGCTTTGCCTCGCGGCTCAGCGACTTGCAGCACGAAGAATTTTGGGTTCTTCTTCTTCGCAGGTCCAACCACGTCTTGGCCGAGGTGTGCATCTCAAAAGGGGGGCTCACGGGGACGGTTGTTGACCCCAAACTGGTCTTCGGACGTGCTTTGGCCATGCGTGCCGCGGCCTTGGTGTTGGTGCACAATCACCCGTCCGGAAATCCACAACCAAGTGACGCAGACAGGCGGTTGACTGCAGATTTGTGCAGGGCGGGTTCGTTTCTCGACCTGCCCGTTCTCGATCACGTGATTGTGGCCGGTGATGCGTTCGTTAGCTTTGCGGATCAAGGATGGTTGACATGAAGTCCCCCCAACACATGCTGGTGGTGGTCGGAGCACGACCCCAATTCATCAAGGCGGCGGCCCTTCATCGGGCCATCCTCAGGGACGTTTCGTGGCGAGCAACTTGGCTGCATACAGGCCAGCATCACGACGAAGCCTTGAGCGCACAATTTTTTCGCGAACTCGACTTGCCTGAGCCTGAGGTTCGCTTGAATCCCCATGCCGACAACCGCGAAACCCGGCTCGGAGACATGATGGGGGGTGTTCGTGAGGCCATTCGGGATTACGCACCCGATTGGGTGCTTGTGTTTGGCGACACCGATTCAACGCTCGCAGGCGCATGGGCTGCCAGTGCAGAGGGGGTTCCGCTGATTCACGTGGAAGCGGGATTGCGTTCACACGACTGGAGCATGCCGGAAGAAATCAACCGCGTGTTGACCGACCGGATGTCGAGTGTATTGGTGTGTCCTACTGACGCTGCAGCGAGGCATTTGTTGGCAGAAGGGATTGCAGATCGGGCCACCCCGGGTGTTCCTCCCTCCCCAACGGCTCCGCTTGTGATTCGGACGGGAGATGTCATGCACGACAACGCAGTTCATTTCGGTCAAGCATGGCCGGAGGAGGGTCGAGGACAGGGGCGGGTGTTGTTGACCCTGCACAGGCCGTCCAACGTCGACGACGCGGATCGCGCCATGGCTTGGTTGCGCGCCGTGATCGCTTGGCTTGATGCCCGAGGCCTGGAAGCGGTTTTTCCGGTGCATCCACGGACGGAGCAATCTTTGGATCGCGTGTGGTCCAACTGGAGAGAAGCTTTGGGTTCATCGAAATTGGAGGTGGTGGGGCCGATGGGGTACGTGGAGTTGCTGGCGGCTGTGGCTGCTGCACCGGTGGTGCTTACCGACAGCGGAGGAGTCCAGAAGGAAGCGTATTCGTTGGGCACCCCCTGCGTGGTGCTTCGTGCAACCACCGAATGGGTTGAGCAGCTTGAGCGTGGCCAATCTGCCTTGGCAGGGGAACCCACTTTGCTGAGCGACCAGGCCGACCGCATGAAAACCAAGGGGCGATGCGAGGTGGATGAATTGTACGGCGACGGCCGTGCCGCGGAGCACTTGCTGACTTTGTTGAACGGCCAAATCGGCATGAAGTCTTGAGCCTGTCATGAGCAAGAGCGTGCTTTCCTTCTGTGGGAATTCGCCTTCCCCAAGGCTGAAACACGCCGCCGAAGTGGTCGCAGGTTGGTGGGGAATGGAGGTGAATTGGACGGAGCAGGGTGCTGTGCCAGGGTGGGTTTCCCTGGAGGTGAACGGCACTCGCGTTGCTTGCTGGCAAACGCATCCAATGGTCGAAATCGGTGCTTCAACGAAAACACGGGTTGCGTTTTTTCGATGGCAATGGGACGGGCGCATTCCCTTTGAGCTGATGCTTCCTTGCGCATCTGAATCCGGGCTTGACTTGCCCGGCGAGTTGAAGGGAACCCTTCAACTTCCATTGGACCCACTTGCGTGCACGTTTTGGGGGATTTCCTGTTGGCAGGAACAATCAGAAGAGCTGGAACGGGATGCACACGGCAGGCCGACCACCTCGCGGTTGCCCTGGACAAAGGAGTCGGGCAAGGCGTCTTTTGGGGGAAAGGAACTGCCCATGATGTGGCAACACCGTTGGCCGTGGTTGGAGCTGATGTGGTCGGCTTTGTTCAAGGAGTGGCTTGGAATGGAGCGTCCTTATCTGACCTTTCGACCCACGGTGGATGTCGACGTGGCGTTCAAACACTTGGGACGTCCTTGGTACAAGACGCTCCTTCTGCATGCGCGTGATCTTGCCACGTTTCGGTGGTCGAATGCCCTCGAGCGTAGCCGTGTCATTCGCGGTCTGAAACCCGATCCTTACGACACGTTTGGTTTTCTTCGAGAGGTGCACCGCGACGAGCCATTGGTGTGGGTTGTGCTGGCGGCCGACCGCGAGTTTGCGCTCGACGTGGGCGTGGATCGCCGGGGGGGCGTGT
>JBDQOS010000063.1:0-13082 GCA_040261075.1 Flavobacteriales bacterium | reverse complement strand
TCAGGAATGCGTCCAATCTCAAGCTTGAGGGCAGTCTTGTCCGCAGGGGTCAATTTGCCAGCATTGATGCTGGACTCCAACGCGTCGAGCAATTCCGAGAGTTGAGAACCAATGAACGCCGACATGATTGCCGGTGGAGCCTCGTTGGCCCCCAACCGGTGGTCGTTCCCCACACTAGCAATTGAAGCGCGCACCACGTCCGCGTGGCGATGCAACGCCGCCAGCGTGTTGACGAAGAACGTCAAGAAACGAAGGTTGGTCTTGGGGTTGTTTCCTGGCTTGAGCAAGTTCACGCCGGTGTTCGTGCCCAACGACCAGTTGTTGTGCTTTCCTGACCCGTTGACACCCGCAAAGGGCTTCTCGTGAAGAAGAATGCGGAAGTCGTGGCGGCGGGCCACTTTTTCCAACAGTTCCATCAGCATCAAGTTGTGGTCGTTGGCCAAATTGGCTTCCTCAAAAACCGGAGCCAGCTCAAACTGGTTCGGCGCAACTTCGTTGTGGCGCGTGGTCACCGGGATTCCGAGTTTGTGAGCCTCCATCTCGAAGTCCTTCATGAACGCCGAAACGCGCTCAGGAATCGCCCCGAAGTAGTGGTCGTCAAGCTGTTGCCCTTTGGCAGGTGCAGCGCCAAACAGCGCACGACCCGTCATCGCCAAGTCGGGACGCGCTGCGTACAGCGCCTTGTCCACCAAGAAATACTCCTGCTCCCATCCCAAGGTCGCATAGACCTTGGTGATGTTGCGGTCGAAATACTGACACACCGAGGTCGCGGCGGCGTCGACGGCAGAAAGCGCCTTCAACAAAGGCATCTTGTTGTCCAAAGCATGACCGGTGTAGCTGATGAAGATGGTCGGGATGCAAAGCGTCTCTCCCCAAACAAAGGCAGGAGACGTTGGGTCCCACAACGTGTAGCCTCGGGCCTCAAACGTGTTGCGAATCCCGCCACTCGGGAACGACGAAGCGTCGGGTTCTTGCTGAACCAACAGCGAACCGTCAAATTTTTCGATTGCTCGACCGTCCGCCGTTGGCGCAATGAAACTGTCGTGTTTCTCCGCGGTGCTTCCTGTCAAGGGTTGAAACCAGTGCGTGTAGTGCGTTGCGCCTCGGCTGATGGCCCACTCCTTCATGGCAGACGCGGTTTGGTCGGCCACCTTGCGGCTGATCGGCGTGCCCTTTTCCATCGCCTCAACAATGCCGTCGTAGGCCTCGTCGGGCAGGTAGGACCGCATGACGTGGAGGTTGAATACATTTTCTCCGAAGTATTCGGAAATCTTGTTGGCGGGACGCTCGCGGTGGTTGGGAACTCGGTCCAACACCTCGTGCAAGGCTTGTTGACGGTTGAGGCTCATCGATGAAATTTTTTGCAAAAATACACCCCTTCAAACCACGCAAGGGGGGCTCGGTTCAAAAAATCATCAAAAATTCATCAACACCCCCTCCACAAACAGGGGTCATTGGCTCAAAAACCCACAAAAACCCAAAGACACCCCCTCAAAATCACTCCTTCACAACCCAACGTGCCCATTTGGAGCCGTTGTGACGCACCACGACCACCAAGGTGCCCGAGGGCCAGGCAGAAGCGTCAAGCGACGACCGCATTCCGGATTGCGACCACCACGTGCCGCGATCCAACAACTGGCCGTGCACGCTGTACACCTCCCACTCTGCGTTGCCGCTCCAACCCGCCGGCAACAGCGTCAGCGTTTCGTTGACAGGATTGGGGAATACGGCCAGGTCTCCGGAGGCATCGATCTCCTCGACGTTGCTGTAGAGGTTGGTCGCGAAGTAGAACGCTTGTGAAATGGACTTTCCAAAGTCCGACTCGAAAATGTGGAAGTTGCCTCCCGACACGCGCTTCAGGCGGACGTACCCGGAGCCGTCGTTGTTCGCCCAAAAGTCAATTCCGTCGTCGCCCGAGTCGTTCACCGTGAAGCGGTAACACCCCTGGTTGAGTACGATGGTATCGCGGTAGGTGGTGTTGGCCTCGCTGTAACTCCGGGCCCAATAAAGGTTGCCGTTGGCGTGTCGAATTTCGACCGTCGTCTCTCCCGGAACGTTGTTGGTCTTGGTCCAAACAATCATGCGGTTGTCGTCGAGGTTGGTGTATTGCCAGGTCGGGGGACGTCGGAACGTCGTGCTCATCCACCCGTTGGACGGTTCCTCGTCCGTGGCGTCGGCGACTTCAACGTGCACCTCAAACCGCAGCGTTTCCTCGTCGTCTCCCACGTAGTAGGGCGACGCGTCGTAAGGCAACTCCACCTCCCGGGTTTCGAGAAACGCCAACGGCGCGTCAAACGTCACCACCTCTGTGACGAGGTCCTCGCCGGTGATCCCGTACGTAAACGATGCCGCGCCGAGCGGCTCCGTCCCGTTGTTGCGAATGAGCACCACCGGATTCTCGCACACGGGGTTCAGTCGAGACAGCAACTTGTTGTCGTTGGGCGCAAGGATGTCCATGACCTCCACGTCGTGGGCCATGTTGGGAGCGCTGTAGCCGATGATTTGGCCCTCCATGCGGTAGTTGCCGAAGGGGTCGTAGGTGATGTCGTACTCCACGGTGAAGCTGTCCTGCCCTGCCACCAGGGGGGTCAATTCAAAGTCCTGCGTTTTCACGGGGGCGCCTGGACACCAGCCCGCACGGTCGTAAATCCAGGTGCCGCCCTGAGGGTAAAGCGGGTTGTCCGCGCATTCTTGCATGATCTCCCAACTCCATTCCTCCTCTCCGTTCACATTCACACTGTGGGTGTTGTAGCAGAATTCGGCGCAGTTGTTCCCTTGCCCAAAGTCGTGACCACTCGCCCGGGTTTTCAACCGCCATTGCTCCTCTCCTTCTCCGGGCGTGTACGTCACGGGCAAAATGGTCTCGTCCCAGTTGCTGAGGTAATGCAGGCCTTTCCAGAACGCCGTCACGTTCTCCACATCACGTGCTGGCGTGCCTTCAATGAATGCAAATTTCAGGTCGAGCAATTCCTGCCAGTTGCCCGCTTCAAGTTCAACGCTGTCGCGCAGCAAGGGTGCGTAATCAGTCACGTCAAACACCCATGCCCAACCGTCGGGCCCCAGCGTGAGGTTGATTCCGTACGGCGTGATGTAACGCGCCAATTCGTAGCGGTCCACCACCTCGAAGGGCGCCGACCAGTAATTCAACTCGCCTCCGTTGTAGTTCACGTGCTCGCCCTCCACTTGGTAAGTCGCCAACGTGTCGCCCCATTCCGTTGTGACGGAGGTGACGAGGGCGGCATCCCAGCCGTAGTGCAAATCCGTCCATTCCACGTCGTTGCCCACCACTTCCCACGAGGTTACCGACATGGGCGGCACAGGAAGGACCTCGGCCCAAAGTGCTTCCCCCACGGCCGTCAACGGCATGGCACCACCTTCCAACACAAGGGCTGGACGAAGCACCGCCGGCGCCGCGTCCAAGAACGCCTCTCGAGGCTCGAACGCTTTTCGCGAGGCATCGCCGTGAATCCATCCCGCAAGCGCACCTTGGTCCGTGGCCTCGCCATCGTTCCCGAGCATGTTGACCGCGCCAAGCAACTGATCCGCATGCGGGTGATCCAACAACGCGTCGAGCGAAGCACGGTCCATCCACTCTGAGAGAATTGCCCCGGAGAGGGCCACGTCCCAAACGCGGAATGCAGCCACGTCTCCGTGGTAGTCGTTGGTGGCCCACGCCGAACCGCCGAGGTTCATCCGCACGATTTCACCAATGAGGTGATCCTTGCCGCCCCCCGAATGCCAAAGCGCGCCGTTCACGAACATCTTCATCACCCCCGTACTGGCGTCCTTGGTGAACGCCCAATGAACCCAATTCCCCTCGTACAAACCTTCTGCGGCCGCCTCGTCGATGCGGTCGTATCCCCCGTCGAACCCGCAGTCCCAATAGACCCTTCCGTTGCTCCATGGCGCGTGAACGTTCATCTCACGCTGGTCGCTGGCATTGACCCCTTCAAACAAGGTCGTGTTCGCGGGCATCACGGCGGCGTCTCCACGAATCCAGCACTCCACCGTCACCGTGGTGTCCAAGGCGAGCAATTCGGAAGGGTCCAGTTCCATGCGGTCGCCCCCGTTCATGTGCACGTATTGTGCCGCACCGGGCGCGAGGGGGCTGCAGGTTTGGGCCAAGGTGTCGGCAACTTCGAAAGCCTGCATCGCAAGCTCTTCCCCTGAAGCTGAGTCCACCCCGTCCAACGACAAGTCCAACAAGAGGTTCATCCCTTCTTCTCGGGTGAGTGCCTGAACAAAATCCAAATCCCACGCCCATTGCATGTCGTTTACGGCAACGGGACCGTCCACCAGCGTCAGCCACCCTGAGGTGACAATGCCATCCAAGGCGGTGGCCGTTGTCCAGCGGGCGCGAAGGGTGGCTCGTGCCACCGAGGCGGCACTCAAATTGCCCGCGCGAGGCAGGGACATCCGCCACGCCACGTTGCCGTTTTCCCAGCCAAGGGCGTCAAGTTCATCGGCGCTCCAAAGCCACTGGTGTCGAACCCCGTCCCCCAGGGCGGAGCTGAGAACCTCGTTGGAAGGAACTCCTGCAAGTTCCGACCAGATGTCGGACCCTCCTTCAAATTCGTGGTGGGCCGTTTGCAGGACGTGAATGACCGTGTCGGCCGGCTGACCTCCTTCCGGGTTGAGAATGAGGGTCGCCGCGTCAAACGAAGCGTCATTCAAGAGGAATTGCGGGTGGGTCAACGCCGTGCTGTCGTACATCCCCGTGTGATCAAACAACCAATTGTACGTGAGGTAATCCCACTCTCCGCAGGGGTAGCCAAGGTTGCCGGCCGTGCCGTTTTCAAAACACTTCAGCCGGTGGTACATCAAAATTTTGCGGTACGTGGTGTCCTCCCCGCTTGGAAATTGGAACCACCGCCGTCCGGGACTGTCGTACGCCGTAGCGGGGTTGTCTTGTTCTTCCCACGTGAACGTTTGGACCCACGTCGTGTCGCCTGGGTCGGCTTGCGCATCAACAAACGCGAAGAGAAGCAGGAAAAACATCGACAAAGCGGCGCGAAAATGGAGCATGGCTTGGGGGTTTGGACGCCCAAAATAACGCCTCTCCATGACTCCGCACGAAATCCTGGTCAACCCCTTGAAAATCAAGTTCGCGGAAAAAATCACTTTGGTTTTTCGCAGGAATCATCGGCCGCGGCATTGCTCGATGTACATTCGCACGCTTTTTCATTTCAAATCAACCCCGGCTTGGCCAATTGCGCCTCGTTGGGATGTTCCCCGAGCCACATGAACATTTGCTTCATCATGTATCCCTGGGAGACGCTGACCCCCGCGTCCGACAGCACCTTGCGCATCATCCACGAAAGCGCATCTCGAGGCCACCGCGTGGCCATCACCACGGCTGCCAATTTGACCATCCGCGATTCCGTCACCATGGCGTTTGCCAAGCTTCTGGTGGCCGGAGACAAGGTGTCCAAATCGCCGGAGACGTTCTACA
The DNA here is from genome assembly GCA_040261075.1 of Flavobacteriales bacterium. Taxonomy (GTDB): domain Bacteria; phylum Bacteroidota; class Bacteroidia; order Flavobacteriales_D; family Sanyastnellaceae; genus UBA11663. Next base: position 7,630 of record JBDQOS010000063.1, on the reverse strand, counting down.
AGAAGGCGAACTTCAAAGAACAGATGCTGCCACTCGCCGGGTTTGACGTCATTTTCATGCGTGCAAATCCGCCCTTGGACAACTTGGTGTTGAACTTTTTGGACTCCATCAAAGACCAAGTGTTCATCGTCAACGACGTCGAAGGCTTGCGCAAAGCCAACAACAAGCTTTACACCGCGGCCATGGACGACGCCAAGGGCAGCATCATTCCCCGGACGTTCGTGAGCAAGAACAAGGAATACTTGCGACGGGTCATTGAAGACGAGGCGGGGGACAAAATGATCATGAAGCCGCTCAACGGGTTTGGCGGAAGCGGGGTGATTGTCTTGGAAACTGGCGCATCGAGCAACGTCAATTCGCTGCTGGACTTCTACATCACGGGAAAAGGAGGCGAGTCGAACTACGTCATCTTGCAGGAATACGTGGAAGGCGCCGACGAGGGAGACATCCGCGTCATGATGCTCAATGGCGAGCCCATCGGCGCGATGCGTCGCAAGCCTGCGGCAGGTGACGCAAGGAGCAACGTGCATGCGGGGGGCACCGTGCACAAGCACGTGCTTTCGCCCGCAGAAAAGAAACTGTGCAAGAAAATTGGGCCCAAGCTGGTCGCCGACGGCCTGTACTTCGTGGGCCTCGATTTGATCGGCGGCAAGTTGATTGAAGTGAACGTATTGAGCCCCGGGGGCATCGTCAACATCAACCGCTTGAACAAAACCCGTCTCCAAGTCAAAATCTTGGATTGGATTGAAGACATGGTTCAGGACCGAAATTGGTCCGCCGAGCGTCGCAGTGCCTTCAAGTCGGCGGTCGCAAATGCGTAAGCTCACTTCCGAAGAAATCATTCGGTGCATCCAGGGCCGCGAGGAATTCGAGGCCGTCGCCACCGACACAGGATTGCGCATCCGGATTGGGCATTACGTCCCTTTCGTGGGCATGGCCATCCACGCCGGAAGCAAAATGCGCGAGGAACTGGAAGTCAAGTGCGCGCTTGACGACTACCAGCGCTGGTACGAAGAAGATCCGGACACCGACGCCTTCATCGGCTCGATGCCCATTGCCGTGGTGGGCACGGACAGCCGGTTCTCTTACGATTTGAACCGTTCGCCCGAGGACGCAGTGTATGCCGAAGCTTGGGGCCAAAAAGTTTGGCGCCGAGCCCTCACCAAGAGCGAGAAAAACCGCAGCTTGGAACGGCACACGCGGTTTTACGAGGTGGTCAAAGCGCTTTTGCAGGCCTTGACCGAAGATTTCAAAGGCGCCGTGGTGTACGACATGCACTCGTACAACAAGAACCGCTGGGACCGCCCCGTCCCCACGTTCAACTTGGGCACGGAACGACTCGACCCCAAATGGGAAGACGAAGTCAAGTCATTCGACGCCCTCCTCGGCGCGATGGAGCTGCCCAACGGCATCCCTTCCACCCACGGGATCAACGACGTCTTCATGGGACGCGGCTACAACCTGGCTTTCATCAACCGGGAATTTGACAACGTGTTGGTCCTTGCGACCGAGGTGGCGAAGGTGTACTGCGACGAGGACTCCGGCGAGCGATTCCCCTTGGTGGTTCGCGCCTTGGCCGAGGGCTTCCGCGAGGCCATGTTGAGTCACGCCAACGCATTTGCCCAAACGCACACCACTTGGAAAAGTGGCCCCTCGAACCACATGCTCCCGCCTGAGGCGCATTCGTCAGTCCAAACCATCGACGCGAAGTTGTTCGCCTTGGTGCGCGATTTCGAGTTGCTGAACTACGTCAACCCGACGAACGCCCCGCAACAGAAGCGGCGATTCTTCGAGTCGCGCGGCACGGTGCAGCCCGATTTCACGTACCGCCCCATCAAGATTTCGCCGACGGACATGAAGCGTCAACTGCTTCGCCTCGAAGTCGAGCGCATTCACGACCCCTTGATTCGCCGGTTGTACGAGGACGCCATCGAAGCCTACCTCGACAAGGTTGACCTGCTCGCCTCCCTGGGCACGTCCGCCTTCAAATACAACAGCTTGCGGTACTACGGGCAGCCTTCGGAACAGGATTTAGCCAACGCGCGCTTCTTGCTGCACCTGCCGGAAGTCGAGAGCTTCAACCCGGTCAAACGCCTGGGCGTGGCCGACGCCAAGCAAGCCTTCCTCGAAGGCATGGAAGCCTATGGATTCAAGGGGAAGGTTCAAGTCACCACCAAAATTGTGGCCGACGCGATGGTCGTCAACGCCGAGCAAAAGGTGCTGATTCGAAAGGGCGCCACGTTCCGCCCCAAGGAACTTCAATATTTGTTGCACCACGAAATTGGTGTGCACATGGTCACGACCATGAATGCCCGGATGCAACCCCTGAAGTTGTTGCGCATCGGCACGGCCATGAGCACCAAAACTCAGGAAGGGCTCGCTGTCCTGTCCGAGTACCTCAGCGGCAACACCACCCTGCGCCGCTTGAAGGAACTTGCGGCGCGCGTGGTGGCTGTGGACATGATGGTTCGGGGGGCCGACTTTGTCGAAACCTACCGCCACCTCACCACGCAAGTCCACATGAAACCGGACGACGCCTGGACCCTGACCACGCGCGTGTACCGCGGCGGTGGGTTCACCAAGGACCACCTGTACTTGCAAGGTTTCCGAGAAGTGGTGACGCTTTGGAAGTCAGGTGCAGACCTCAGTCCTCTCTTGATCGGAAAGACGTCCATGGCGCATTACGAATCGCTGAGCGAGCTGATTCAGCGTGGCGTGTTGGACGCTCCGACCTACCGCACGATGCCCATCATGATCCCGCAGATCGAGAAGAACGACCCGATCTTCGAATACATCGTGAAGGGAATCCAGTAGGGTCTTAGCCTTAGGCTTCTCGGCGACCGGGATATTCCATGAGCGCCGCGGCAAGGCACTCCACCGCGCGCTCAATGAGCGGCAAGTCGAGCACGTACGCAATGCGTACCTGGCGCGTGCCCGCTCCGGGCGTCGCGTAGAATCCCGTCGCAGGCGCCATCATGACGGTGTCGCCCTCGAGGTCAAAGTGCTCGAGCATCCACTGGCAAAAGGCGTCGGAATTGTCAATGGGCAATTCGCACACCGCGTAGAACGCGCCGCCTGGGGTGGGCACCTTCACGCCTGGAATCGCTTGCAGTCCTGCGACCAGCGCATTTCGCCGTGCCACGTAACGGTTGCGCACCTGTTCGAAGTAGGTGGCGGACGTCTCGAGTGCCGCTTCGGACGCCACTTGAGCCAGCGTCGGAGGCGACAGTCGCGCCATGGCAAACTTCATCGCAGCCTTGCGTACCGCGCGGTTTTTGGTGACCATGGCCCCGATCCGAGCGCCGCACATGCTGTAACGCTTCGACACGCTGTCCACCAGCACCACGTTGTCCTCCAAACCAGGAAGCTGCATCACCGACTTGGGCGTGGCGCCGTCGTAGCAGAACTCCCGGTACACCTCGTCCGCGAACAAGTACAAGTCGTGGTCCTTGACCAACTGGGCCAACGCGTCGAGTGCTTCTGGAGCGTACACCGTGCCCGTGGGGTTGCCAGGGTTGCACAACAGAATGGCCTTGGTCTTGTCGTTGATTTTGGCCGCGAAGTCCGCAATCGGCGGCAAGGCAAACCCTTCGTCGATGTGTGCAGTCACGGGAACGACCTCCACGCCTGCCATCTGGGCAAAGCCGTTGTAGTTGGCGTAGAAGGGCTCAGGAATGATGACCTGATCGCCGGGGTCGAGGCACGACATGAAGGCAAACACCAACGCCTCCGAACCGCCCGTCGTCACCAAGATGTCGTCCGCGGTCACGTCCACATGCACGCTCTGGTAGTACTTCGCCAACCCCTCACGGTAGGAGGCAAACCCCTCGCTGGGGCTGTATTCGATGACCGTTCGGCTGTCGTTGCGCACCGCATCCAGCGCCACCTGTGGCGTCTCGATGTCCGGCTGACCAATGTTGAGGTGAATCACACGCTTTCCCGCCTCCTTGGCTGCAGTGGCGAACGGCGCGAGTTTCCGAATGGGGCTGTCGGGCATGGCTTGCCCCTTGCGGCTGATGCTTGGCATGGATCAGAAGTTGAAATGCGGCAGCGAAGATAGGTCGAGCGCCATGGTGCGGTGCGGCCCAATGTCCGGGATGTCGTAGGTGTCGTTCAAATACCCAAACCCCATCCGCTCGTAAAACCCAAACGCCACCTCCCGGGCGTCGCACCACAGCACGTCCCGGCCTTGGGCGCGGGCTTCGTGGGCGGCCCTGTGAATGATCGCGGCACCGGCGCCCCAACCCCGCACTTCAGGGAGCGTGCCCATGACCCGGAGCCGAAGATCGCGCCCCTCGGCCCACGGCACCGCCACCCGGTCGCAGTGCTGGTCAAAGAGCGAGCACGCCCCGACCAAGCGCCCTTCAAACCCCGGCACCTCGATGCCCCACGGCACGTCGCTCCCCACAAACGCCCCGAGATGCACCGCACCCGGCGTCTCGTCGACGTCAATGACGCACACTTCGGGCGAAGCCTTGTGCGGCCACAACACGCGGTGCCGCAGTTCCCGGGTGCCGACCGCCGGAATCCGACGCACCACGACTTCCATTTTCCTCACGCGCTCTGTGCTCATGACTTGAAGGCCTTTTCCCAGTCCCGGCGGTCGCGCTTGGTCGGACGCCCCACCCCCTTGGGACGGTCCTGTTGGGCCAGCCGAATCATCTCCAGCTTCTCGAGCTCCTCGGGTGTCGTCACGTCGCGAACGTGGTCCGGGACCAGCGCCGCGCCAACCCGACTGCGGGGGAAGGACAAGACTTCGTACCGAAAGCGCACCGCGCCCTTGCGAACTTCGACGACCTCGCCGAGCTTCATCTCGCGGGCGGGCTTGACCGCCTTTTCGTCGACGTACACCTTCCCTTCCCGGCAATGTTGACTGGACATCGAACGCGTCTTGAACACCCGTATCGCCCACAAGTACTTGTCCACCCTCATGACGTCTTGACGTTGTGCGATGCGAGTGCGTTCAACACCTTTTGGCCCACTTCTCGCGAGGTGAACTCGTGCAATTCGGAGTCTCCACAGGGCATCCGAGCGGTCAAAATGAAGGTGTGGGCACGGACCGTGTTTCGGATGCTGTGGCTCGTGTACTGCGTGGCGTCCTTGAATTCCACCAAGACCGCACCGGCCATGTCGGCGAGCGCCCAGGAGCGGCATCGCACCGTCCGACCGATCAACTTGTCGCAGACTCGGAGGCGTTGGGCGTCCACGGTGATTTGGGTTTCCACCAGGAGCAAGGCCGTGCCCAAGAGCCCTGCCAAGGGCAGCCAAGCAAGGTGATGCAGCGTCGCGAAGATGCCCGCGAATAACAGCCCGGCCGCGGCCGGAATGTGCTGGAATTGCCGTCCCATGTTGAACGTGGTCACCTTTCAAAGGTAAAGCGCGTCTGGGCCGGCGCGAACCGTCAGAGCTCGACAATCATCCCGATGGCCGGGAGAACAGCGCCTGTTGCCGTGGAGATGTATCGCGGGTCGTAGGAGCCCGGGTTGGTGACCGACGGTATGGGCGTACCCGTGGCGGGATCCCGAACCACGTCCAGCTGAGCTGGCTGTGGGGGCGCGGCCCCGGTGAGGTTTTGGACATCCATGAACACGTCGAGGGACCAGGTGTCAAAGAACCACTTGCGATCCAGGCGCAAGTCAACCTGGTGGAAGGCGCCGTTGCGTTGCGTGTTGAGTTGGTCGTAATCCACCAAGGGCGCGTTGAACGTCTCCCAATTGGAAATCAGCAAACTCTGGTCCACGGCATAGGGCGTGTACGGCAATCCACCGCTGAACAAGACGCGCGCGCCAAGCTCCCACCCGCTGTCCCACTTCTTTCCTCCGGTGAAGCTCACGATGTGGCGGTTGTCCCACGAACTGGGCACCCACGACTGGAGCATCAAATCGTCGCCCGGGTTGATGTACTCGCTCCGAACCAAGGTGTAGGCGAGCAAGCCGTAGTACCCCTGGTAGAGCCGTTGCTGGAGAAGCACCTCCATGCCGTAGGCTCGGCCTTCCGCATTGAACGTGACCTCCTCGTTTCCAACCACCCCGAAGTCCGCCCCGAGGTTCGCCAAAGCCACACCCGAAGACGCGCTCGCCGGCGAATTCACATACCCCTTGTAAAAGCCCTCGACAGAAACGGCCGCGTTGCGTTCCGCAAGTTCCCGGCGCACCCCCATCACCACTTGGCGGTTGGTCGTGTAGGACAAGTCCTCGCGCCAATTCGTCAGCGTCATGGACGTGCTGTCCGCCCCCATTCCCGCATACCCCAGGATCGTGTAGGCGGGCAATTGGTGGTAAATGCCGGTGTTGGCGTTCCAAGTCCATCCCGGCGCAAACGACCAACTCGCCGACACACGCGGGCTGAACTGGTCGAGTGGGTTGGCCAGCGCCGAGGAATTGGCGGGGTCCGTGAGGTCGTCGGCCACGTCGAGCAACGCCGCGCCGTCGACGCGAACCCCTCCCGAGAGCGTCAGTCGGTTTTCCAAGAGGGCGCGAGAGGCTTGGGCGAAGGCGCCGTATTTGGCCATCTTGAAATCCGACCCAAAAACCACCTCCTGCTGCCCCACCTGCGGAACGAAGACTGTGTTGCGGGTGGCGTTGTTGTACTTGGCGTATTCCGCGCTCACCCCGCCGCTGACTTTCCAGCCGTTGTCCAGCGACCGCATCCGCTCCGCACGCGCCTTGTTCTCGATTTCTTGGCTCACGTAGTCCAGCGTCCGAGGCAACGTCACGTCGTTGTCGACGTGCTTGTAGGACGTGTTGTTGAGCATGTTTCTGCTCAACACGAAGGTCCACTTGCCGTCGTCCATGTACCGATCCCACTTGACCCCTTGCATGTAATTCCACTGCTCAGAGACGGGGAGCACGTCGAGGATGGCTACTTGGTTGAGGTAATCCTGCGCGCTCGTGTCGGAGGCCAAACCCAAATTCAATTCGAAGTCGTCCAACGCCCCCAAACCCAGCACCGTGACCGCGTTTCGGTCGTCGGGACGCCACGTCCACTTGTATTGGTAGTCGTTGTAGATGGGCAAGAACGGCAGGCCGATCACTTCGAACAACAACTGCAAGTAGCTGCGTCGTGCGCTCACAATCAAGCTGCTGTTTTCGCCCGTCGGCCCTTCCAACGTCACGCCCAAATCACTCGTCCCGACCACCGCGTTCGCCGTCCATTGATCGGTTCGCGGGTCCTTGAACCGAAACTCCATCACGCTGCTCAGTGCGTTTCCGCGTGCAGCTGGAAACGCCCCGGCATAGAAATCCACGCCCTCCACGAGGTCCACGTTGATCATCCCAACCGGCCCTCCGCTCGCACCTTGCGTGGCGAAGTGGTTGATGTTGGGGATTTCAATGCCGTCGAAGAGGCGCCGCTGAGCGTACGAAGCATCGGCACGAACGAAATCAAACGCAACCCCGGTGGGGGGCGCGACATCAGCCGAGCTCTGCGCTCCCTTCCTGGGGTGGCGGCCATTCCGAGTTTCCGGAACGACATCGTCATTCGGGGAGGCGCGCCCAACGAGAACCGCTCGTACCTCGCCGGCATTGAAACCCCCAACCTCAACCCATTCGCGACGCAATGAGCGAGCGGAGGGCCGGTAGGGAAGCTCAACGTGGACCTCGTGGAGGGCGTGGATTTCTATGCCGGGGCG
>JBDQOS010000062.1:0-3139 GCA_040261075.1 Flavobacteriales bacterium | reverse complement strand
TGGTCTCTTTGAGGGAGCGGAAATCTCTGTTGATGATCTTCTCAACCTCCTCTTGAAGCCTCGCTCCCCCATTGGGGTCAAAACAATCGAGTTTGTCGACCTTGGTTGCGAGCAAAATCACCTTTTCGGTTCTTGCAAGCACTCCCTTCGCAAGGAGCATCGAGAACACCCTATTCAGCGCCGTAAGCTGGTTCAATTCACGACTCGTGATGTCAAGGACAATGGTGATCACCTTGGAGTTTTTCGACTTCAGCCACTCCAAGGACATGAGGGTGTCTTCTTTGGTCGACGTCCCCTCTGCTTCGAGCACCCCTTTTACTTTTTCGCCCGCCATCTCAATCAAATTGCATGGCTGCATGGTGACCTTTCTACCGAACAACGATTTCTTTCGCTCGACAAGCAGGTCCATGGGCATGAAATTGAATCCCTCCGTTTGGGTGGACTGGGGGAACATCTTTAGTCGATACGCATTCTCAAGATAACTCCGGTAGAGAAAGCCTTCAGGCCGAGAGCTGAATTCGGCACCCAAGATTTGTCCTTGTGCGTTCAGACGGCCGAGGATGGCGCTGAGCATGGCGGATTTGCCGCTGGCGGCGATGCCCAGGACCCACAAATCGGTTTTCCTGGCAGGCAACACGGGAGTGCCTTCCCATTCAGGCAATGGATTGTCGTTGAAATGCCGCTGAATGTTGTCATAGTCGTCTGCCGTGATGCCGAGTTCAGCCGTGACTTGATTCACCGTTTTCCGCTCCAGGTTGACATCATTGACCAGCTTCTTCAAGGGGTCCCCAGGATAAACACATGATCCGTCGTCTTTTGTCGCTTGCGCGTTGTAGTTCTCTGCTTTTGGGTCCATGCAACCCAAGACGTGAGGAATGCAGGATCCATCGTCAACCGTTGCATTGGGGTTGTAGTTCTGTGCCTCTGGATCCATGCAACCTGAAACAACTGGGTATTCGCAGGAGCCGTCATCAACGGTGGCGGCTGAATCGTAATTGGACGCCTTCGGGTCGGTACAGCCGGGCTTCGGCGGATAATTGCAGGATCCATCATCTTGTGTGGCTTCTGCATTGTAATTGGAAGCTGCAGGGTCTGTGCACCCGGGAATCACAGGCGGTGGAGATTCAGCTGACAGAACTTGAATGCGCTCTTCGGGCATTCCCCACTCGCGCAAATCCGCTTCAGTGACGGTCTCGCTCTGAAGGGCAGCGCGATAAGTCTCGTCAGGGACGGTGTAGGGAGGACTTTGTCTCGCGAATTGTTGGAGTGGATTGGGCATGGTTTCGTTCTGTAAAGGATCAGGAGTTGGAAGCGTTGTCTTGGGCCGAGCTGGAAGCGCGAGTTTGTGGTTGCCACTTCGACCAACCTTGGGTGTAAAGGGGGGCGAGCAATCCGCCCAGGAGCGTCAACAACAAGACGAGGAAGGGCACAACGCCCCAACCCTTGCAGAAGACGTCGTTGTAATTGGAGCAGTCGAGTGTCAAGACTCCAGCGTTGAATTGAGCAGGATACGATGCCGAGGGCTGTGCGCAATCGCCAAATTGGGCTGTGGCAGTTTGAAGCTGGACCTTCGAATTCCGAAGCAAGGAGTCCAAATCGAGAATGCTTGATTGAACCTCGTGTTGGTTCATCCTACTTCCAATGCTCAGGTCTTCCAAGCCTTCTTCGAGGTCACTGAGGTCGACCAAGGCATTCCCGGCGTCGACGGCCTCATCCACGTATGCAGATACAGCGACTTCGACCCGTGGATTGAAGTTGTGGCAATCCAAAACCGCAGCCGTGCCTGTGCATCGTTGAAGGGCCTTCGAATCCTCAGCAGAACGGCACGCGCGGCACCGATTCATGACTTCTTGAGCCACTTGCGATTTGGCCAATTCAAAGGTGTTTTCCAACGACCTTTTCTGGGGGTCCAACACACGAGCAGCATTCGAGAATTCAATCAACTGCGCATCTCGAAACCCATTCTCATTGCACAGCGCCATGCCACCCAAGAACGCAAAGGCAGCATATGGCAACACGAGAAACAGAGAGATGGCAAAGCCCGTCCCGTGGTTTCGGTCTGCCTTCGATTTGATGATGAGGTAGCTCAAAATGTAATTGATCAAACCCACGCCCAGCGCCAATGGGATGGCAATGGCGAAACTTCCGAAGAGCATCATGGCCCCTTGAAAGCTCAAGACAATTTGGGCGGCGATGGACAACATGAAGAGCAAGTAGATCAGTGTTGGAAGCTCTTTCCAGTAGTTGTCCCAGATCTCAATGGTTCTTTGGTTTTGTGCCATGTTCAGAGTTCAGTGGTGGTTGCGTTGTCAATGAGGTATTCGACGTCCAAAAAGGGAACAAACGCCGTACGATCGGTCAAGTTCGTGCGGGATTGTGGCGTCAGCGAGAAGGTCGCAGGCACGTCACCCCGCGCACCAACCCCTTCAAAGTCGTCACCGTCCCAATAGCCTGTTACTTCCGTGCTCACGCCACCTTGCGGAAACATGAATTCAAGTTGGATCAAACTGCCACGGAGTTGCCATGCACCCTTTTGATGGTTCTCATTGCACTCTCCGCAAGAGAAAGTCCCATCGGTCGCGAATTGCAGTTTGACGTCTTCTACAATGTCGTGCTCAATGTGAAATGCCCAGGATGTGGATGGCAAATCGAGAACATGTGAGGGGCTGAAGAGCCAACCCAGTGAACTAGAGGTGTTGACTTGTTCCGGCATGGATTGCAACAACCCTCGCAGCTGGACATTGCGCAAGTGTGGGGCTTGACTACGCACAAATCCAAGGGCACCAGCCACCACGGGAGCCGCCATGCTCGTGCCTTTCATGTACATGACGTCCCCAGTGACAGAGCAGCTCAGCAATGAGTCCCCGGGTGCTGCCACACAGGTGGTTTGCGCAGGTGTCAAGAGGTTCCGGGTGGGGAAATTGGAGAAGAAAGCCAATTCATTGTCGTTGTCGGTGGCTGCAACGTAAACAGGATAGGAACTGCGTTGCATGGGGTCCAGCTCCATGGGGCATGACTCGTTGCCCGCTGCGATGACGAAAAGGCAGGTGTTGTCTTCTCCCATTTGGAAGATTTCGTCCCACAGGTCGGCGTCGTCTTGGGTGGCTGCGATGAGCTCTTGATTGCCTTGGTGACCGCG
>JBDQOS010000061.1:0-4135 GCA_040261075.1 Flavobacteriales bacterium | reverse complement strand
TCCAAGACGTCACCAATGGCCACCACGCCGTCGCCGTCGAGGTCCGTGGCGCAACCCGAGCTGCACCCAAATTCGCCGAGCAACATCAACACGTCGTTGACGCCGACGATGTCGTCGCCGTCGAGATCCGCCGGGCACGAGGCCGGGTTGAGGTCGCCGCACAGGCTGCATGTGCTCCAGCAGTGCAGGTCGACGTAAGCGTGTTCCAGTTCCTCCTCGACGGAGATGCCGTAGTTGGTCCACTCGTCGCAAGGGTTGTAGTCGCAGGAGCTAGCCAGTTGAGGTTGGCTCACGGCCCCTCCCCACCCGTTGACGACGTATTGGAATTCGTGCTGGCCGAGGGGGAGATTGAGGGTGGTGGTCCACACCAAGTCCCCGTCGTCGTCGTTGAGGGCGTCGCAGTTGGCGCACCAGCTGTTGAATCCGCCTGCCACGTAAACAACATCCGAGGGAGCGAGTGGAAGGCTTGAAGCGTCCACCCCAAACGTCACTGGCCGTGTCGGCACCATGGGGTTGGGCTCCGTGATGGTGAGTTGCAGTTCGCCACCAACCACCTCCACGTTAGCGCCCCGGAAGGTGCAGAGCGGGCCGACGCTGCCGTCCTCGCTTTGGTCCCAGCGGGTGGCGTCGAGCGTGTCGAAGTCGTCGACCCACTCGAGCGTGTAATTGTTGCTCGTTCCCGCATTTCCTGTTCCGGGGGTGTAGGCGTAGTACTTCACGTAGTCGTAACGCGACATGCCGGGCATGGCCGAGGGGTCCCATTCTCCCGTCCAGCCTAAGTTCTCAACCGCCCAAAGGTTCATGAAGATGCGCATGGGATGCACGAGATCGCTGATGTACTGGTGGGTAAAAAACGTGGTGACTTCGCCGTTGATGAACCATCGCACAATGTTGGGCTCCCACTCGATGGCGTAATCGACCATGGTGGTGTGTGGGTTGAAGGGGGTCGGCACGATGTCGGTGACGCTGGTGAGGTACGGGTGGTGCGTGGTGAACTGGACGGAGTTGTCCAAGTTGCCCGTCATCTCGATGTCGATTTCGTTCACGGCCGCAGGCCAATTGCAGTTGAGGTCCCAGTTGTAGAGGAAAAACGAGCTGACGATGCCGCTGCCCTCCGTCGACGACATGCGCGTTTCGAACCTTCCGTACAGGAAGGCCTCGTGGGTCTTGAGTGCGCCGCCGTCGCATTGGTCGTTTTGGGCCCAAACCGCAAGGCTCGAAACCGTCATCAGCAGGGCAAACAGGACGTGGGAAGAGAGTGCGCGCATGGCTTTAAGGTACGGAAGGTGGAGCGACGGTGCCACGGAATCCGGGGGCGCTGGCGCTTTTGGGGGGCTGGCGGCGGCGACTGGAAATCCCGCTTTCGAGGCCGGCCGGCAGAACCCCGTTTTCGGCGTATCGGGGGTCGGGGAGGGTCGCGAGGCGCTCCATGCGCTGGGCATCGACGTTCACGCACCCAAACGACTCGGAGACGGTGCCCCGCACCGCGTACACGCCCCGGCCTCGGAACGGGAAGTCGCGCGCGACGCCGGGAAAGTGCACGGTGTCGAGCCAGGCGCCTTCGAGGTCGACGAAGCATCCAAAGCACATCCGCTCGCCCTTGGCGGTGGCGGTTTCTTTGACGGTGACCAGGTGGCCGACGACGGTGACGACGTCGCCAATGCGGTCGGGGAGATCGCGGGCGAGCACGCCGCTGCGGACGACAGCCTTGGCTTCTTCGGTCAGCAACTGGAAGGGCGAACAGAGCGGGAAGCCGAGCAGCTCCCATTCGTCGAAGGCGTCCGCCAGCGGCGCGGCGTCGAGCGGCGGCAGGACGTAGGTGCGCGGCTTGGGGGGCGGGAACAGTTCGCCGGTGCCGGCGCCGGATCGGGCGGGCAGGGCGCGCTGTCCGGCCAGGAGGTCCGCCACGTGGGCGGGACTGGACCCTGCACGCGCCGTGCTCGAACCGCCCTGGGCCTCGGCGGCGAGCAGGAAATGGGCTTCCCACAACAGCACGTGCTTGGTGGCCCCCGTGAAGCGCAGGGCCCCCACCCGAATCAGGATGGTCAACTGCTCGAGCGACGGCGCGATGCGTTCGACGAGGTCGACCAGGGAGGTGAAGGGTCCGCCTTCGGCCCGGGCTCGTTCCAGGGAGGCGACGGTCGCGCCGTTGAGGTCCTTGACGAGGTTGAAGCCCAGGGTGAGGGTTCGGGAGTGGGGGTCGGCGACGGCCAAGGCGCCCACGGTGTTGACGCACGGCGCTTCGATCCGGGCGCCGAGCATGCGCGCTTCGTGCACGTAGAATTCGGTCCGGTAGAACCCGCCGAAGTTGTTGATGCACGCGCACAAGTACTCGAGGGGAAAGTGGACCTTGAGGAACAGGCTTTGGTAGCTCTCGACCGCGTACGAGGCGGAGTGGCCCTTGGCGAAGGCGTAGCCGGCGAAGCTTTCCATTTGGCGCCAAACCTCGCGCACCAAATTCGGTGCATGCCCCTTCGCCACGGCCTTGGTGTGGAAGGCGTCACGGGCTCGATCGAACTCTTCCCGCGACCGAAACTTCCCGCTCATGCCGCGCCGCAACACATCGGCCTCCCCGAGGTCGAGGCCCGCGAACCGGTGCGCCACCTTGATCACGTCCTCTTGGTACACCATCACCCCGTACGTCTCGGGCATGAGGTGGAGCAGGACGGGGTGGGCTTCGGCGCGCCGGCCCGGGTCGCGGTGCCGTTCGATGTACGCCTGCATCATCCCGCTTCGCGACACCCCAGGCCTGATCACCGAGCTCGCCGCCACCAAGCCCAGGTAGTCGTCGACTTGGAGTTTCCGCATGAGCATGCGCATGGCGGGCGACTCCACGTAGAAGCACCCGGTGGCGCGGGCTTCCCGAAGCATGGCGCGCACGCCCTCGTCCGCCTTGAACCGCCGCATGTCGTGGATGTCAATCTCTGCGGCGGTTTCCGGATCTCGGGCGCGCACCATCTCGAGCGCATCCTTGATTTTGCCGAGCCCGCGCTGGCTCAGGATGTCAAACTTGTGCAGCCCCACATCCTCGGCCACGACCATGTCAAACATGACCGTCCGCAGCCCCTTCGGCGGCATGAACAGCGCCCCGTAACGGTGGATGTCGTCGTGTGCGATGAGCACTCCGCATGCGTGCAGGGTCAGGCTGCTTGGGAAATCCCGAATCACCGCCGCGTACTTGAGCACCACCGTTTCCATCTCGCCCAGCCGGTTGGGGTTGAATTTGCCGGCGGCGAGGGCGTCGATTTCGTGTTTGGGCAACCCCATGACCTTGCCCAACTCCCGCACGGCCGCGCGGTATTGAAAGGTGTTGTAGGCCGCGAGCAGCGCCACGTTGGGGAAGCGCTGGAACATGTACGCCACCACGTCGTCGCGGTCCGTCCACGAGAAGTCGATGTCGAAGTCGGGCGGGTTGGCGCGGTAGAGGTTGAGGAAGCGCTCGAAGTAGAGGTCGAGCTCAATCGGGTCGACGTCAGTGATGCGCAGCAGGTACGCGACAAGGCTGTTGGCCCCGCTGCCCCGCCCCACGTGGAAATAGCCCCGGCTTCGCGCGTAGCTTGTGATGTCCCAATTGACGAGGAAATACGCGAGAAAGCCTTGCTTGCGGATCAACCCGATTTCGTGTTCCATCCGCTCCAGAACCGCGTCGCTGTGGTCCGGATAGCGGTAGGCCAAACCCTCTGCGCACAACGCCCGCACCAGCGCCTCGTCCTCGTCTTCGCTCTCCGTGTAGGTGTGCGGATTGTTGTGCAGGCGGCCTTCGGGCGGCTCGGGAAGCACCATCGAGCACCCGGCCAAGAGGTTTTCGGCCCGCGCCACCAGTTCCGGCATCTCGGCGTACGCGCTCCTCAGTTCTTTCGGCGCGCGGAAACAGTCCCGAGGGTCGCCGCATTCCGCGGCGTCGAGGCGGCTCAGGAGCGTGTTGAGGTCGACGGCACGCAACAGCCGGTGCGTGTTCCAGTCCCGTTTGCAGGTGAACGTGGCGGTCGACAGCGCCACGAGCCTCGGCCCCAGCACGGGATCGCGGTCGGCACGCGCAAGGCGCACGGCCGGAATCTCCCAGGCCTGCACGCCCACCCATTCGTCCGTGCCGAGGGGCGCCTCGTCGGAGGGGTCGGTGCTGGGGTCACGCGCT
>JBDQOS010000060.1:0-8143 GCA_040261075.1 Flavobacteriales bacterium | reverse complement strand
CGAGGTCTTCAATGTCGTTCTGAATTCCGATGCCGTGAATTTTCTCGAGCATGGGCAGTTCAGATTCGTCGGCCGCCACGACGACTTTTCCGCAGACGTCGTGCGGCACGTCGTGCTCCTTGCAGAATTTCACCAGTTCTCGGCGACCCTGAACGCAGTTGGTGGCCTTCAAAGAGCCAGGCTTGTAGTACAGGCCGGAGTGAATGACCCCCGAGTTGTTGCCGGTTTGGTGGTCGGCGAGCCGCGGCATCTTGTCAATCAGGAGCATGCGGCGCTGAGGAAAGCGCTTTTGGAGCTTGTAAAAGGTGGCCGCGCCGACGATTCCGCCGCCCACAACCACCACGTCGTACCGTCCGTTGGGAGAACCGTCGTTGTGCATCGAGGGCAAAGGTACGTCAGGCCCTTGCCCCTCGTCCGTCACGAACGCACAAGAGGTCTGAAGTGCTCTTCAAAGGAGATGGAGAGGTTCTCCAATCGGCCCAAAACTCGTCTCTCACCCACGAAGAAAGGGGCTGAGGAACCACGTCAAAGCACTTCATTGCAGAGGCAATTTTCTTGTCCCAACCACGAGAGCATCGAATGGGATCGTCAGGATGCACCCACTTCCGGCGAGTCCCTTCGTCAACAGGTCTCCAGGACGCATCGAGGTTCAAGTACCCGTAGTCGTCGGTCAACTGCTCGCCAGGATGAATGTCGCGCACGGCAATTTCAAAGTCGTAAGCCGTGCTGATGCAATTGCTTTTGAAACTGTGGTTGACGTACCGCGCGTGGTCCCAGCACAGAATCATCTCGTCGTGGGCGTTTTTGAACGCGAAGTACTCCAGCAACGTCTGGAAATGCGCTGGCAACGAGGCGCGGCGCTCGGCTGAAAACACCTGATCCAAGGGGTCTTGAACCCAGGTGATGGTTCCCTTGGGAATGAACGCCGTGGCGACCACTCCATGGCCCACTTCATCGCCGATGAATTGGACCCGCGTGTCGGGGTGCATCATGAGGTGCTCCGAAGGTGCGTCAAAGCCCCTCGAGTTGATGCTTCATAAAGGCCAAATCTTTTTTGCCATCGCCTTGACCTATCTTGACGGCCATGCCTGCAGCAAGCGAACGCGCCCCCGTGCACAGCAAGAAAGTGCAGAACGCCTGGGCCATGTACGATTGGGCCAACAGCGTCTACTCCTTGGTCATTACGACGACCATCTTCCCCATTTTCTACAACGCCTTGACGACCGTTCGTGAGGAGGACGGGACGTTGGTGAGCGACGTGGTCACGTTTTGGGGCATGGAGTTCTTGAATACCCAATTGTACAGTTACGTGCTCGCGACGAGCTTTCTCGTCATCATCTTTCTCAGTCCGCTGTTGAGCGGGATGGCGGATTACGCAGGGAAGAAGCTGACCTTCATGAAGGTTTTCTGCTATGCCGGGGCGGCAGGGTGCGCGAGCATGTTCTTCTTCAACCCCACTCACCTTGAATGGAGCATGGCCTCGCTGTTTTTGGCGAACCTCGGGTTCTGGGGGAGCTTGGGATTCTACAACGCCTACCTGCCTGAGATTGCCCCGCCAGAGGAGCACGACAAACTCGGCGCACGTGGTTACGTCATGGGTTACATCGGCTCGGTGACGCTGCTTTTGATCTGCCTTGCGCTGATCATGGGCGTGGGCAACCACCTCACCAAATGGGCCTTCGTGCTGGTGGGCGTGTGGTGGGTCGGGTGGGCGCAGCCGGCGTTTCGCACCCTCCCCTCCAACCCGTACAACCAACGCCCAGAAGGAAACCTGCTGACGCAAGGGTTTCGGGAGCTGCGAGGTGTGGCCAAAGACCTCAAAGGCGAGCTTCATCTGACGCGTTACCTCGGGGCGTTCTTTGTGATGAGCATGGCCATCCAAACCATCATGCTGATGGCCACGAGCTTTGGAATCAAGGAGGTGCAGTTGACGACCCCTGAGCTGATTGTGGCCACCCTGCTCGTTCAAATCGTGGCCATCCCCGGGGCGTTCTTGGTGGCCTGGTTGAGCGGAAAGGTGGGGAACGTGACGGCGCTCGGCGCGTGCATTTTGGCCTGGTGCGGGGTATGCGCGTACGCCTACTGGTTCGCCTCCACCAAAGAGGGCTTTTACGTGGCGGCCGGCGTCATCGGCTTCATGATGGGCGGAACCCAAAGCCTCAACCGGTCCACGTACAGCAAGTTGCTTCCCGAGACAGAAGATCATGCCTCCTACTTCAGCTTTTACGAGGTCCTCGAGAAGAGCGGGCTCGTCATTGGGATGTTTGGCTGGGGCTACATCGAAGGGGTGACCGGTTCGATGCGCAACAGCATTCTGGCGCTCGTGGGTCTCTTCCTCATTGCTTTTGCGGTGCTTCGGTTGGTGCCCAAATCCCACCGCGGACACCTCACTCCTGCTTAAACACTGCGCCGCGAAAGGCCGAACAAAACATGAAAAAAGGGCATCCGTTGGGATGCCCTTTTTCGTGCCTCGAAAGGCACAGCCCGTGACAAGCCTTACTTCACAAGGAACGTCACGCGGCGGTTTTGAGCCCGGGCGATTTCGCTGTCGCGGGTGCTCGCCGGGTCGGTGTTTTCACGCCCGCTCACCGTAAGCCGGTCGGGCGCAATGCCCGCCGTCTCCAGCAGACGCTTGACCTGGTCGGCGCGCTTCTTGCCAATGCCTTTGTAGCGCACGTTGATCTTGCCCTCGTTGAATTCGTCGTCGTCGCAGTGACCGAGAATCTCCAGCTTCATGCCGGGGTTCTCGTTGAGAAGGCTGACGATTTCCGCAACCGTGTTCTTGCCAGCCGTGGTGGGCATGCGCTTGAGGAAAGCGTAGTAGATGCCGGCGTCCTCCACACGCTGCTTGGCCGTGGCGTCGTCGGGCAGGTTGCTCGCGGAACCGTAAACCAAATCCATGTCTCGCTCGTCCGCCGCACCGCATTTGCACTCACTCAGAGCCGTGATGGCTTCCACCTTCACGTTTTCCACGTAGTAGTAAGCCTGAGGCTGCTGGGCCTTTCCTGAGAAGCAATCGCCGTTGGTGATGGGGCGCTTGACCTTTTCTTCGTCGATGCTGGCATCTCCGCCAAAGCAACCGATAATCAAGTACTCCTCTTCGCCGCCTCCCGTGAAGGTGCCGCACACCGTTTCCCAACCGTCCATGTAAATCATGGTCTTGTTGCTCTTGTGCTGCACGTCTGGCGTTTGGATGATGGGCGCGTCTCCCGCACGCTCAATTTTGCGGTCGCTCAAGATGGCTCCAATGTCCGGCACGGCGTAGCGGCTCAAGTCCGCAAGGCTGATGTCAAACGACACGCAGTACATCTGGTTCTCTTCGAGCTTCTCCGTGAGCCTCACTTGGAGGTACGACCGCTTGAGCTTGGGGCTCTTGCTGTATGCGCGGAAGCCGGCGTAAAAGTCGCCGTCCTGCGGGTCTTGGTACCCGTAGTCGTTGCACGGCGCCGTCACCTTGCTCTCCTTGTCTCGAACCATAAACAAATCGGGGGACACCGCCGTCGCTCCTGCCCATTCAAGCGTCACGTCGTTGACCAGGCCAAACGACTTGATGTCTTTCTCTTTCGTCTCTTCGGCCACCTGCTCGAAGCTGGGGTTGGGGACGAGGTTTTGGGCCGAAGCAGTAACCGTGAGGGCGGCCAGGGCCAAGCCCAAACCGCGGCGCAAATTGCGCAAAGGGTTGTTTTTCAAAATCATGCAGATGTGGTTGTTTCTCGTTCAGTTGCAGGCACGTACTCCTTCACCGCCTGGACAAACGCACGACCGTGGTCGGCCGGGATGTCGGGGTACAAACCGTGGCCCAAGTTAGCGACGGTGCGCTGGATGCCCAATTCTTGAAGCATGCGATGTGTCTCTGCACGAATGATGCCAGGATCGGCGTAGAGCACGCTCGGGTCGAGGTTTCCTTGCAGGACTTTGGGGCCGCCGGGAGCGTTGTTGGCGAGGTCGCGCGCCCAACGGCGGTCGGTTTGCCAATCCAGGCCCAGGGTGGTGCACGGCAAGGTGGCAAGGTCGCCGAGGAAGTGGCTTCCGCCCTTGGCAAACACCGTCACCGGGACGCGGTCCTGCAGCCCTTCGAGGAGGTCCTGCATGTGGGGCAGGATGCGCTGGACGTAGAGGTCGCGGCTGAGGGAGCCCGCCCAGCTGTCAAAGACCTGGACGAGGTGAACGCCGGCGTCGATTTGGGCGTGCAGGTAGGCCTTGGTGGCGGCGGTGATGGCCGAAAGAAGGGCGTCCGAGAGCGCCGGCTCTTCCCAAAGCATTCGGCGCGCGAGGGTCCAGTCTTTGCTCCCCTTCCCTTCCACCATGTAGCAGAACAGGGTCCAAGGGGCGCCTGCGAATCCGATGAGGGGAACGCGGCCGTCGAGCTCACGCAGGATGATGCGCACGGCGTCGAGCACGTACTTGAGGTCGCGCTCGGGATCCACTTCGTGGAGTCGGGCGAGGTCGCTCGAGGAGCGGATTGTCTCGGGAAAGCGTGGACCGACCTTTTCAACGAGGTCGTAGGAAAGCCCCATGGCCTCGGGCACGACCAAGATGTCGCTGAACAAAATGGCGGCATCCACGCCGTACGCGTCGACGGGTTGCATGGTGACTTCCGCCGCCCGCTCCGGGGTCATAAGAAGGTCCTTGAATCCGCCGGCTTCTGCACGAACGGCTCGGTATTCAGGCAAGGTTCGGCCTGCCTGCCGCATCATCCACACCGGTGCACGTTCCACCTGTTCGCCCCGCAAGGCCCGAAGAATCAAGTCGTTCATCGCCGCAAAGGTCAGTGCAAAATCTTGAACACCGCCTCTCGGAGGAGCATTCCGTCCGAAGTGGTGGCGTTGGAGCGTCCTTTCGACTTTTTGTCCGCGTCCCGGAGGTACCCAAAGATGCGCTCCACCTTGGCCGGGCTGAATGCACTCGCCGCTCGCGCGTAGTCGCGCACGGCGTACGGACTGCATCGCATGGCCTTGGCCGCTGCCCCCTCGGAACGGTCTTGCAAGGTTTGGTACACGAGAACTCGAGCGAAGTAAGCATGCAACACCGGAACCACCATCGCCAGCGGGGCGTTTCTGGGGTTGGCTTCGAAGTACTGCACGATGCGGTTGGCCCGCTCGATGTCCTTGTTGCCAAGCGCGCGCTGCAGCTCAAACACGTTGTAGTCTTTGCTGATCCCGATGTGCTGCTCGACGTGGTCGGCGGTGACTTGGGTGCCGTCGGGCAGGAGGATGTGGAGTTTGGCCAGTTCGTTCGCGACTTTCTGCAAGTCGTTGCCCAAACTCTCCGCCAGCAGCTGCGCCACCCGGTTGTCCACCTTGAGGCCCTTCGTCTCTGCGAAACCCGCGATCCATTGCGGGAGCTTGTGGTCGCGGACCTTGTCGCTGAGAAACAGCGTGCCCACGCGGGACATCGTCTTCACTGCTTTCAGACGGCTGTCCACCTTCTTGTGCGGGTGGGCGAAGACCAACACAGTCGACGGAACGGGGTCGTTCGCGTAGGCCTCGAGTTTGGCCATGTCGTCCTTGCGCTTCCACATGCGCATGTCGTGGGCTTCCTTCACGAGCACGAGTTGGCGGTCGGCCATCATCGGGAAACGGCGCGCCGCCGCAAGCACCTCATCCACGTCCGTGTCCCGACCGTACAACACCGTCTCGTTGAAGTCTTTGAAGCTCTCGTCGACGACCGTGTTCAGGAGCGTGTTGACGATTTCCGTGATGAAAAAAGGCTCCTCGCCGTGCAGGACGTAGATCGGCGACAGCTGTCCCGACGTGATGTTCCGTACGATTTGGCGGTGCGGCATGTCCGCGAAGGTACTGCCTTGGGAAGTAGATTCGTGGCATGGATTCCGCGACGCCTCCCCTGAATTGGCCGACCGCCCCGCTCCAATCGCGCCACCCCGAATCGGGGAAGCCGGAGGTGCTTTGTTTGGCGCGTCGCAAATGGGTGGCGCTCGAACCGGAGGAGTGGGTTCGGCAGCACGTCCTGCATTACCTGAGCGCCGAGTTGGGCTACCCCCTCGGGTGCATGGCCGTTGAACATCGGTTGCAGCTGAACGGAATGGAGCGGCGCGCGGACATCGTGGCCTTCACCCCCGACGGAACCGCCCACGTGCTGGTGGAATGCAAGGCTCCCAACGTGCCGCTGAATCAAGAGGCCGTCTCGCAAGCCGCCCGATACAACCTCGTGTTGAACGTGCCTTCGTTGCTCGTGACCAACGGGATGAAGCACGTGGCATACGGTTTGGGCTCCGACGGAAAGGCCACGCCCTTGACGCAACTTCCCTCCTTCCCAAGTCGTTGAGGGCTCTCCTTGCTTACTTTCGCGACGCAATGAAGATCACAGACATTCTCGCCATTGCCGGCAAGCCCGGTTTGTACCAAGTGTTGGCCTCCGGCAGCGCCAGCATTGTTGTGGAAAGCATGATGGACGGAAAGCGCTCCAGCGTGCCCGGAACCGCTCGCGTTAGCAACCTCTCGGACATCACGATGTACACGCACGACGAAGACGTGCCCTTGTTGGACGTCCTCAACCGCATCCACGCCGCCCAAAAAGGCGCGGAAGGCCCTTCCCACAAAGACGCGGCCCAGGCGATCCGTGACTTCATCGACGGAATCGTGCCGGAACTCGACCACGACCGGGTGTACCAAAGCGACTTGAAAAAGCTTGTCCAGTGGTACAACTTGCTCGTGTCGAAGGGAGCGTTCCCCCTCGAAGCTCCGGAGGAAGAAGGTGCAGAAGAAAAGGCGTCAGCGAAGAAGGCGGCCAAGTCGGAGAAGAAGCCTGCGGCCAAAATGTCCGAGGCAAACAAGTCCGCCGCCAAGAAGCCGGCAGCCAAGAAAGCGGCTCCCAAAAAGTCGGCCGCCAACAAGGCCACCAAAAAAGGCGCCTGATCATGAACGTGACTGTCATTGGAGCAGGAACAATGGGCAACGGGATTGCCCACGTGTTTGCGCAATCCGGCCACGACGTGGTCATGATGGACCGCTCGGCGGAAGCCCTCGAGCGTGCCCTGGGCACCATTGGAAAGAACCTCGACCGCATGGTTGCCAAGGAGAAAATCGCGGCGGTCGACAAAGACGCGGCCTTGGGTCGCTTGACGACCTCCACGGATTTGAGTGCCGCGGTAGCGAACGCCGGTTTGGTGGTGGAAGCCGCAACCGAGAACGTCGACCTCAAGCTGAAGATTTTTGCAGACCTCGACGCGGCCGCGCCCGAAGGATGCATCCTGGCCACGAACACGAGTTCGATCAGCATCACGCGCATTGCCGCGGCGACGGGACGTCCCGACAAGGTGATTGGCATGCACTTCATGAACCCCGTGCCGGTGATGAAGCTCGTGGAAGTGATTCGCGGCTACGCCACGAGCGACACAACCTGCACCGAGGTCATGGGGCTCAGCGCCCAGCTCGGCAAGGTGCCCGTGGAAGTGAACGACTACCCCGGGTTTGTCGCCAACCGCATCCTGATGCCCATGATCAACGAAGCCATTCTCACCCTGCACGAGGGGGTGGCAGGTGTGGAAGAAATCGACACCGTGATGAAGCTCGGGATGGCGCACCCCATGGGCCCGCTCCAACTCGCGGACTTCATCGGACTGGACGTGTGCTTGAGCATCCTCCGCGTGTTGCACGACGGGTTGGGCCAAGACAAATACGCCCCCTGCCCTCTGCTTGTCAACATGGTCACAGCCGGCAAGCTCGGCGTGAAATCAGGCGAAGGGTTCTACGTCCACACGCGCGGATCGAAAGACCTCGTGGTCGCTCCAACGTTCTCCAAGTAAGCGGTTCTTACCTTGGGGTCCATGGGTCCTGAACTTTCTCCCTGGCGCCAGCGGTTGCATGCCGTCATTTTTGAAGCCGACACCCCCGCGGGAAAGCGGTTTGACGTTGCGTTGTTATGGGCCATCGTCCTCAGCGTGGCGGCCGTCCTCGTTGAGAGCGTGTCGTCTGTGCGGGAATCGTGCGGCACAGCGCTTCGGGCGGCCGAATTTGTGTTCACCGGGTTGTTTACGGTGGAGTACGTGCTGCGTTTGCTGGCGGTGCGCCGCCCTTGGAAGTACGTGTTCAGTTTCTACGGGCTGGTCGACCTCTTGAGCATCCTGCCGACGTTCGTGGAGTTGTTACTGCCTGGAGCGGCGAGCCTGCGCGTGGTGCGGATG
>JBDQOS010000059.1:0-7905 GCA_040261075.1 Flavobacteriales bacterium | reverse complement strand
CACCCGTAGCTCTCGAGGTACAATTTTCGTGCACCTGCGCCGGGCCCAGCCACCACCGTGGCCTCCCCTTGTCGCCCTTCGTCCAAGACGTGTTGTCCTTCTCGCATGGTGCAAATGTACGCCACTGACAAATTGTCACCCCTTTAGGGGTACCCCAAATGAAGGTGCTTTTCTATGGCTCAAACGAACGAAAGTCTCCGCGAGTTGTCTTTATTTTGTCCGCCCAAACCCGTTCTCATGGCCAAGAATCTCGTGATTGTAGAGTCCCCCGCAAAGGCAAAGACCATCGAAGGCTACCTCGGCAAAGACTTTGTCGTCAAGTCCTCTATGGGCCACATCCGCGACCTTGCGAAAGGGAACGACAGCGTGGACATCGAGAACGATTTCGCCCCGAAATACGAAGTAAGCCCGTCATCAAGAAAGGTGGTTTCCGAGCTCAAATCGCTGGCGAAAAAAGCCGAAACCGTCTGGCTTGCGACGGATGAGGACCGTGAAGGAGAAGCCATCAGTTGGCACCTCGTGGAAGCACTCGACCTCAAGCCAGAACAAACGAAGCGCATCGTCTTTTCGGAAATCACCAAACCGGCGATTTTGAAAGCCATCGAGTCCCCTCGAACGGTGGATGCCGACCTGGTGAATGCACAACAAGCACGGCGCATTCTGGACCGGCTCGTGGGCTTCGAGCTCAGCCCGGTCCTTTGGCGCAAGATCCGTCCCTCGCTCAGCGCCGGACGCGTCCAGAGTGTGGGCGTGCGAATTGTGGTGGACCGGGAACGGGAAATCGACGCCCACACGACCAAGTCTTCGTTCCGGGTTGTTGGACATTTCAACACGGGAAAGGCCGTCGTGAAAGCCACGTGCAGCGAATCCTTCTCCACGGAAGCGGAAGCGCAGTCTTTCCTCGACGCATGCACTTCCGCCACCCACATCGTGTCGTCCATTGAGACCAAGCCGTCCACCAAGAAACCGGCCGCCCCGTTCACCACGTCCACCCTGCAACAAGAAGCTTCCCGAAAGCTGAGTTTCAGCGTATCCCGGACGATGGGGGTGGCTCAGCGACTCTACGAAGCGGGACGCATCACCTACATGCGTACCGATTCCACCAACCTCAGCGACGTCGCCCTCGAAGCAGCCGAGAAGGAAATTGCCCAAACCTTTGGGCCGGAATACACCCACAAGCGGACCTACGCATCCAAATCCAAGGGAGCGCAAGAGGCGCACGAGGCCATTCGCCCCACGGACATGTCGGCTTCTGCCGTCGACGCCTCTCGCGAGGAACAGCGCCTGTACGACCTCATCTACAAGCGCACCCTCGCCTCGCAGATGTCGGACGCCAAACTGGACAAAACCGTCGCCAAGATTTCCGTTTCAGGACGAGAAGAAGACTTCGTTGCTCGTGGCGAGGTCATCACGTTCGAAGGGTTTTTGAAACTGTACCTCGAAGGCACGGACGACGAGGACGGCGCCGACGAAACCACCAAGGACATGCTTCCGGCAATGACCGAGGGTCAGGCCGTCACCCGAGATGCCATTGTGGCCACGGAAAGGTTCAGCAAGCACCCGCCGCGATACACGGAAGCGAGCTTGGTCAAGCGCCTCGAGGAACTGGGCATCGGCCGGCCTTCCACCTACGCTTCCACCATCGATGTCATGCAAAAGCGTGGCTACGTGGTGAAGGAGGATCGGGACGGCACCCCTCGCGAGTACCGGGTGCTGACGTTGACAGCGCACCAAATCTCTGCTGCCACGGAAACCGAAAACGCAGGGCAAGAGCGCGGAAAGCTTTTCCCCACGGACATTGGCTTGGTGGTGAACGACTTTTTGCTCGAACACTTCCCCAACATCCTCGATTACAACTTTACTGCAGACGTCGAGGAAGAATTTGACGTGATTGCGCGGGGTCAGCTCGATTGGCGTGCCATGCTCAAGCGGTTCTATGCTCCGTTTAAGGAGACCGTAGACACCACCATGGAAAACGCAGAGCGAGCCTCGGGCGAACGCATTCTGGGAGTTCACCCTGAATCCGGGGCACAAATCCTGTGCCGCATCGGCCGGTACGGCCCCATGGCCCAAATCGGCGGTCCAGACGACGAGGAAAAACAATTCGCCTCCCTCCTGCCCGGCCAGTCCATCGAAACGCTGACCCTCGAAGAAGCCCTCGACCTGTTCAAGTTGCCTCGCACGCTCGGGGACCACGACGGAAAGAAAATCACGGCGGCGATTGGTCGGTTTGGGCCGTACGTTCGGTACGACGGGAAATTCGTGTCGCTCAAGGCCGACGAAGGAGACGACCCCTACACAGTCACCTTGGAGCGCGCCGTAGAGCTGATTCAAGCCAAGGCTGCGGCCGACGCAAAGGCCCTCATCAAGGTCTTTGAAGAGGACGACACCGTGCGTGTGTTGAACGGCCGATATGGCCCTTACATCAAAGCCGGCCGGTTGAACGCCACCATTCCGAAGGACGAAAAACCGGAAGACGTGACTTGGGAACGTGCACAAGAGTTGATCGAAGAGGCCAAAAACCGGCCTAAGCGCGGTCGCCGAAAAAAGCCCTAACCCCCTGAGGGTCAGAACTCTTCCTTGCGGCATTCACATTCTGTTGTGAATGGTTGTTGAATTGCGGCGTTTCAAGTGGGCGTTGCTGCTTCGACCTTGCGGTCCAAGCGGCCCTTTTTGGCCCCAAAACTCTGGTTCATGCTCGACGGATTCCTCGACTTGTTCGAACCGGTCAACGCCCCCGACTTCTCGAACGCGGAAGGGGTGGCGCGGATCGCCGACCGCATTGAAGCTCACCGCTTCGACGCTCGACCCATGCTCGAAGGAGCGCGCGTGGCGTTGTTTGGCGTCAACGATGGCAGGAGGTCGGGGGACAACGAAGGATGTGCCGGCGCTCCGGACGCCATTCGACATTGGCTGTACCAACTGGTTCCACCTCACCCCTGGCAACCCACTGTGGATCTTGGTGACATTCGCGCAGGCGCCACGGAAGAAGACACTTACGCGGCCGTGCAATCGGTGGTGGCCGAACTCGTTCAGATGGGCATCATCCCGATTGTGATGGGAGGCGGCCACGACTTGACCATTCCGATGTACCGTGCGCTGGAATCGGTAGGGCGCCCCATGAACCTCGTGACAGTGGACCCGCGGCTCGATTTCGGGGGAGATCCCAGCCTCGTCAGCTCTCGAAACCACATGAACAGTGTGGTCATGCACGAACCCAACTTCCTGTTTGACTACGCCAACGTCGGACACCAGGGCTACATGACTGACCCGGACACGCTGGAACTTCTCGAGCGCCTGCAATTTGAGGCCATTCGCCTCGGCGGGTTGCTGGCCAACATGCGCCACGTGGAACCCGTCGTGCGCAACGCAGATCTGGTCACGGTGGACATGGCCTCCGTGCGCGCATCGGACCATCCGGCTTCGACCCATGCCAGCCCCAACGGCATGACAGCGGAGCACCTCTGCCAGCTTGCCCGCTACATCGGGATGAGCGACCGCCTTTTGGCGACAGGATTTTTTGAGCACAACCCCGATCTCGACGACCGCGGAAGAGGCGCACATTTGGTTGCCCAAGGGATTTGGCACGTCTTGGACGGCGTCTACAACCAGAAAGGCGACCACCCCAAATGCAGCACCGAAGACTACCTCAAATACGTCGTGGACTTGCCTGGGGAAAACCACGAAATCGCGTTCTTCAAAAGCCCCAAAAGCGACCGATGGTGGATGGACGTCCCAATGCCAGCCAACGACAAAACGAACCTTTTGCCCAGTTTGCTCGTACCCTGCTCTTATGAAGAGTACGTGGAAGCCTCCGAAGGCACTCTGCCGGACCGGTGGTGGCGCACGTACCAAAAACTGGCCTAACAACATGTCTACTCTCAGCAACAGCTCAACGGCACGAAGCACGCAGAAATGGCTTGCGCATTGGGAAAATCCCTATATTAGCCAACCTCTGCGCTCACGCGTAGCGGCTCAACCTGCTGAAAATCAAAGGAATAAGATGATTCGCAACATCGCAATTGGCCTTGGCTTGGCTTGCCTCACTGTTGGGCAAGCTTCAGCCCAACAGGACCCTCAAATGACGCAATGGTTCAACGACCTCGCGGCATTCAACATCGGGGCTGCTGGAGAAGACAACTTGACGCACGTCAATGCGTGGTACCGCAACCAATGGATGGGCGTAAACGGAGCCCCTGTCACCACGATGATCAACGTTCATTCCAACGTTGATTTCATTCCAGGCGCACTCGGTTTCCAGCTGTACCAAGACGAGATTGGTCAGGAATCCAACACGATGGTGAAGCTTGGCTATGCCTACCACCTTTCCCCCTTGGCCAACGGTGCGCACATCGGGGTTGGTCTGAACGTTTCCTTGTTCAGCAAATCGTTTGACGCCGACTGGATTGCTGTGGACGATTGGCAGAGTGATCCGGCCATTCCCGCTGCGAGCAGTTCAGGCACCTCGGCTGACGTTGACTTGGGCGTCTTCATGCGGAAAGGCGACGAGTACTACGCCGGGCTCTCGTTGACGCACGTCGCAGAGGTCCAAATGTCCACCCTTGACATCGTTCCTACACGTCACTACTACTTCATGGGCGGCTACAACTACCCGTTGAGTGGAGACCAACTTTTGTTGCGCAGCAACTTGCTCGCGAAAACAGACTTGAATGCCACGGCTGTCGACGTCAATGTCAACGTCTTGTGGGACGACTTGGTGTGGGGTGGGTTGTCTTGGCGTCCTGGGGACGCCGTGGCCCCTGTGGCTGGCGTGCAGTACAGCATGTCGAAAAAGGAAGGCATCACTTCCAGCACTCAAGTCTTCAAACTCGGATACTCCTTTGACGCGACCATCAGCGAATTGCGTACGTACAGCACCGGTTCTCACGAACTGTTTTTGTCTTACGCATTCAAGTTTGTGACGACGCCAATCGAAAACAAGTACGCCAACCCTCGATTCCTGTAAGACACACGAAACCATGTCTTCCGAGCGTTGTACTTAAGCCTAACCTATCTGCAAGAAAACCAATCCATGAAAAAGCTCCTGATGATCCTCGTTGCACCCGTCATGTTGTCGGCGTGCTACATGGGGCCCCAGGGCGAGCTGGTGGGAGTCCATCCCCGGCAGTACTGGGAACAATCCAACCCATACGGGATGAACTACATCCACTTTGGTTCCTACACCATGGGACCAAGTGACCAAGATGTTCCCTTCGCCTTGAACACGCGCTCCAAAACGGTGACCGTACCGCCGTTCTACATGGACGTACACGAAATCACCAACAACGAGTACCGCCAATTCGTGAACTACGTGCGCGACTCGTTGTACTTGCAAACCCTTGCAGACAACGACGACGACCGGTATTACATCGCAGAGAATGCGCGTGGTCAAGAATTGGACCGGTTCATCGACAAGGGGTTCTTGCTGAATTGGGAGGAGCCCATCGACTGGGCAGACGAAGACATCTTTGACCTCCTCTACGACGAGTTTTTCCTGCAAGGTTCGGATCAATTCTACAACCGCCGGGAGGTGGACACCCGAAAGCTGAATTACCGCTACTACTGGGTGAATTTGGACGCCGCAGCCAAGAAAGCTGCGCGAGACGAAGAATACGGGGAAGTCAACAGCCTGAACCAACTTCACTCCACGCGTCGCCACAGCGACCGTGCGCAATTTGTTGTCGAAGAAATCATCAACGTCTACCCCGACACGTTGGTTTGGATTCACGACGCCACTTACGCGTACAACGAGCCTTACGCTGAAATGTACTTCTGGCACCCTGCCTTCGACGACTACCCCGTGGTGGGTGTGACGTGGGGGCAAGCCAAGGCATTCAATGCGTGGCGAACCCAAATCATGAACGAGTGGAAGCAAAAGAACGACGAGACGTTCGTCCAAAAGTTCCGCCTCCCCTCGGAGGCTGAATGGGAGTTTGCAGCTCGTGGAGGTCGTGAGTTGGCTCCGTTCCCTTGGGGTGGTCCTTACGCACGGAACCAGCAAGGTTGCGTCTTGGCCAACTTCAAGCCGATGCGCGGCGACTACGTGGAAGACGCCAACGCGTACACTGCTCCCGTCGAGTCCTACAGCCCCAACGACTACGGCTTGTACAACATGAGTGGAAACGTGGCGGAATGGACCAACACGGCGTACGACGAAACGGTGTACGACTTCTCTTGGGATTTGGCTCCGGATTACGTCTACCATGCCAAAGTGGACGACCCTCCTGCCCTCAAGCGCAAGGTCATTCGCGGAGGCTCATGGAAGGACATCGGATACTACTGCCAGACCGGCACGCGTACGTTCGAGTACAGCGACACTGCAAAGGCCTATATCGGATTCCGTTCGGTGATGTCCTACCTCGGACGAGGCAAGTCCGGATTGCCCGAAGAGTGGAATTGATCTTGTCAGGCGTGAATTGAAACCGCACGCCTTTTTGAACACTAAAACCAACCTGCGCAGCGTTGAGTCGCTGTATTGAAACCAACCTAAACCCGAAACCATGAAACCAGGAAGCAAGCAGTGGAAGAACTTTATGGCCAAGCTCTACGGATGGGGCGCCGCCATCGTAATTATTGGAGCGCTGTTCAAAATCCAGCACTGGGAAGGTGCATCGCTCATGCTTATTCTTGGTTTGGGAACTGAAGCCTTCATCTTCTTCATGTCGGCGTTTGAAAAGCCGCACGAAGAGCCCGACTGGTCGTTGGTTTACCCGCAACTCGCCACAGGCGAAGGCGCAGAGACCCCCACTCAGCAGTTGGACGACATGTTGAGCAAAGCGAACATTGACTCCGAGGTCATCACCAAGTTGGGTGAAGGGATGCGCCACCTCGGCGAGCAGGCTTCCAAAATGGGAGAAGTGGCGGACGCTTCAGTGGCGACCAAAGGCTACAGTGACGCGTTGGTGAAAGCCTCCAACCGTGTGGACGATTTGAGCGCCACCTACGAGGAAGTGAGCCAAGGTCTTACGGGCTTGGTAAAAGCAAGTGCGGAGGGTGCCGCGACAGGAGACGGGTTGGCCAAGATGAACGAGAATTTGAACTCGCTCAACTCCATGTACGAAAGCCAACTGGCACAACTCGAGCAAAACAAAGCGTTGTTTGCAGGAATGGGTGAGCTCGTCACCAATCTGAATGAGTCCATTGAGGACACCAAGGTGTACAAGGAGAACATCTCCGAATTGGCGAAGAATTTGGCCTCTCTCAACACCGTTTACGGCAACATGTTGAACGCCATGGGTGGCGGACGCAGCTAAGCATCTGAACCATGGCCGGAGGAAAAGAAACACCGCGTCAAAAGATGATCGGGATGATGTACCTCGTCCTGACCGCACTTTTGGCCCTGAACATCTCCAAAGAAGTCTTGAACGGCTTCGTGAAAGTGGAGAACAGTTTGCAAGACACCCAGAGTACCCTCAAGGGTAAAGTGGCGGAAACTCTGACCACCCTTGAGGTCAAATACGCCCAGAACAAAGAGAAAGTTGGTCCTTTTATGGACAAAGCGCGTGAGGTTCGAGGGAAGAGTGACAACTTGGTCAATTACATCACCCAATTGAAGGGCCGATGCATGGCCACTTCTGAGGGGAAGTACGACGATGCTCTTTCCAACGACTTTGCTGAGTTCATTGGCAAAGACGAAAGCGGCATGGACACCACCATCAGTTTGGCGGTCATCCAGAAAAAGGACGAGTACCAAGAACTGACTGCGTTCATGGTGGGCTCTGAGCCCCAGAACCCCAAATACGACGAGAACGATCCGTGGAGCGCTACGGCTTTGCGCAAAAACCTGGAAGCGTACCGCGATTACCTCAAAGGAGTCAAGTTGGTGGACAGCCAAGGAAACACGCGCGAACTTCCCCAATACATCAAAACTCAACTCGACGAACGCTTCACGTTCGAAAACGAGAT
>JBDQOS010000006.1:0-3643 GCA_040261075.1 Flavobacteriales bacterium | reverse complement strand
CGGAGGGCGTCGGCGTGGCCGTGGTAGCATCCGTCGAACTTGATGATTTTGTCGCGTCCTGTGACGCCACGCGCCAAGCGGATGGCCGACATGGCAGCTTCGGTCCCGGACGAAACGAAGCGGATGCGCTCGGCGTAACGGTGGTTGGACAGGATGAGTTCGCCCAGTTCGTTCTCGAGGCGAGTGGGCGTTCCGAAGGACGTGCCGTTCGACAGCGTAGCCGTCACCCGCTCCACGACCGAGGGATGTGCGTGGCCAAGAATGAGCGGCCCCCACGAGCAACAAAAGTCGATGAACTCGTTGCCGTCGGCGTCCCAAATGTGGGCCCCGGCCCCACGGTCTACAAACAACGGGGTGCCCCCCACCGACTGAAACGCGCGTACCGGTGAGTTCACGCCTCCCGGAAACAGGCTTTGGGCCTTCTCAAACAAGGCCGCTGAAGAGGATCGTTGGAGGGATGTTGCCATTTGGTTGCGAAATTAGCCCAGCATGAACGAGCATCCCACCCTTGAAGCGGCCCGCGATTTGGACCTTGCGGACCCCCTCAGCCAATTCCGCGACCGCTTCCACATCCCGCAGCACAACGGGCGTGACACGATGTACTTCACCGGCAACAGCCTCGGTCTTCAGCCAAAGGCCGCCGCTGAAGCCCTTCAAGTGGAACTTGAAGATTGGGCTGCGTGGGGGGTGGAAGGCCACTTCCAAGGACGAAACCCGTGGGTCAGCTACCACGAACGATTTGTGGACGGCCTTTGCCATTTGACGGGCGCCCTACCGCACGAAGTGGTCGCCATGAACGGCCTTACAGTCAACCTTCATTTGTTGCTCGTCAGTTTCTACCAACCTCAGGGGGCGAGGCGAAAATTGTTGTGCGAAGCAAAGGCCTTTCCGAGCGACCGATACGCTTTGTGCAGCCAAATCCGACTTCACGGAGGCAACCCCGACACGGACTTGATTGAGGTGGCACCGCGGGAGGGCGAACACCTGCTCCGAAAGGAAGACGTCCTTGCGGCCATTGCCGAGGCCGGTGAGGAGTTGGCCACCGTGATGATGGGCGGGGTGAACTACTACACCGGGCAACTTCACGACATGCAAGCCATTGCTGAAGCGGCACACAATGTGGGCGCGTCGTGCGGGTTTGACCTGGCGCACGCGATGGGCAACGTGCCGCTTGGGCTCCACGATTGGGAAGTGGACTTTGCATGCTGGTGCAGTTACAAGTACCTGAACTCCGGGCCAGGGGCAGTGTCAGGCGTGTTCATTCACGAACGCCACGTGCGGGATCCCGAGGGACGGGGAACGGCCACTCGCAGACTTGAAGGGTGGTGGGGCCACGACGCCGACAGCCGCTTCAAGATGGACCCCGAATTTGTGCCGATGCCGAGCGCCGAAGCGTGGCAAATGAGCAACGCCCCGGTCCTGAACATGGCCGTCCACAAGGTGGCCCTCGACCTGTTCCTCGAGGCGGGCATGCCTGCCTTGCGCGAACGATCCGTGCGCTTGACGTCCTACCTCGGCCGCGTGATTCAAGGCGTGGCAGAGCGCACCGGAGCCCACCTCGAAATCTTGACTCCCCATGAAGAGTCAGAACGTGGATGCCAATTGAGTGTCGTGGCGCACGGATATGGCCGAACGCTGTTTGACCACCTCATGGCACACGGGGTCCTGGTGGATTGGCGCGAGCCGGCCGTCATTCGAATGGCCCCCGTGCCCTTGTACAACAGCTTTCAGGATCTGGTGCGGTTCGGCGAGGTCTTGGAGTCCGGGTTGCGTCAACTCGCGGACTCGCATTGAACGAAGCGAAGGATTTTCTTTCGTCCTTTGCGCCATGGCACGATCTCGATTTGCTGTGTTTGGCGCCGGCCGTTACGGCACCCAAATCGCCTTGTCCCTCGCCCGTCGCGGCGCGGAGGTCTTCACCTTTGATTCCAACGCCGACCGCACGGAACTTCTCAAGGAAGAAGTTTCCCTGGCCGTAACGCTCGACTCGACGGACAAGAAGGCCCTGCTAGCCCAGCACGTCCAAGACCTCGACGCAGCCGTGGTGGCCATTGGCGAAAACTTTGAAGCCACAGTGTTGACAACACTCAACCTGCTTGACCTTGGGTTGCCGCGCGTCATTGTGCGTGCGAACGACGCCAACCAAGAACGCATCCTGAGCAGCCTTGGCGCGACGGAAATTCTCAGCCCAGAAAGCGAGGTTGCCGAGGTGGTCAGCGAGCGACTCATCAACCCCAACATTCGCGGGTTTTTGTCTATTCCCGACGACTACGAAATCGCCGAGATCAAAGCCCCCACCGCCTGCCACGGCCGGCAACTCGATAACTTAGAACTGGCCAGCCGCTACGAGTTGCGCTTGATCACCATTCGGCGCGAGTTCGAAGAAATCGGCGCGGACGGTGCACCCTGCATGCGGGAGCACATCTTGGGGGTCCCCAAGCCGGACACGACCATTGAAGCAACCGACACGTTGGTGGTGTTTGGCTCGTTGGATGCGGTCAAGAAATTTCTTGACATCAACGGGTAACGTCCCGGCATCCCGGCAAGAGGCCGTGGTGCCTTGTCCCCCTCAAGTTTAACGGACACGAGGCCCGCCGCAAGCGGTTGAATCGAGTCGCCATGTCGTCTCCACGACCCAATTGGCGCGCAACTCGACCGGCTCGGAACGCGTCACCAGCTCTGGCTCGCGCCAGGTTTCAACGTCCACGTCCCGCCAGACCTCGTCCCCGTCGAGGTCACCCCACCAGATGGCTCGGTACTTTCCTGGAAGCAGCCCCCGCCAGCGCACCGTGGTGTCCGACGCGACGTACACCACGTCCTGACGTTCGCCACGAACGCTGACGAGCTCGAGCAACCCACGGCACCCGACCCCCTCGAGGGTCAACCCCCATTCGCTCAACGCCTCGGCGGAATGAACACTCCAAACCAATTCCAAAGTGTCTTCTGGCACCAACTCGCCTTCCTTTCCTGCCCGTTTCAAGGCGCCCGGAAGCAAGGTCAGCCGAACTTCGGATCCCGCACGTTGCAGCTCGGGAGCGGTCAACTCGACCCGGTCCGACGGCCAAGGTGCTGCCGCTGGGCAAGCGATTTCAATGCTGTCCACCTCGAGCAGCCACAGAGCCGTGTCGACCCTTGAAATTGGCACTGACCACTCGAGTTCAGGCAAACGTCCTGGAAGTTGTTTGCCCATGGGCTTGGAGGTCAAGGCTGCTTTTTCTGTGGGCCGAATTCGCGGACGGGGAACCTCCACAGTGTCGGTTCGCCATACACCCTTGGGCCATTCGGGTGCACGGTGCCAAACCAATTGAACTGCCGCGCTGTCCGAAGCCTCGTTCCACACAAACGCGCGAACTGCGTCGCCGCTGGGCTTCATCAACCGCGCAGCCTCGGTTCCGGCCCAAGAAACGGAGTCACCTGGGGCGAACGGCTCGCTCATTTTCCACCGCGCCCACCCGCTCGAATCGCGCACCGCCTCCGAGAGGTAGGGCATTTGCGGTGCATCGGTTGAACCCGATCGCAGAACGTGGACCGTGCTGTCGCCTGCCGCCGCTCCCTCTGGGCCCACCGCGGCTCGTTCACCCCTGTCCCACACGTAATTTCGGTTGGCGTCGTCCAAGGCCATCACCCTGTACGACCCCGAGGG
>JBDQOS010000058.1:0-4441 GCA_040261075.1 Flavobacteriales bacterium | reverse complement strand
GGTGTTGCGCAGGCGGCAAAACTCCGACAGCGCCTCCAGGTCCGACGGCACCGGCCCCACCGTTTCACCTCGGCTGTCAAGCACCGTCTTTTCTTTGTACCGCTCCAGCTGCGCCAAAAACACCTCCACGGTCGCCAAAGTGTCAGGAAGCGCTTCGTGCGCCCCCTCCAACTCCTTGTCGCAGTAGAATTTGAGCGCCGCGCGCAGAGTCCGTTGTTCCATTTTGTGAAACACGTTTTGGACGTCGATGAGGTTGCGGCCTTCCAGCCCAAAATCTATCCCCACCCTCAAGAACTCTTCCGCGAGCATCGGCACGTCAAACCGGTTGCTGTTGAACCCGCCCAAGTCGCATCCGTGGAGCCATTTCAACAACCCCGGAGCGATGCGCCCAAAAGTCGGGGCGTCCTTCACGTCCTCGTCGTACACGCCGTGCACCAAACTGGACTCCACAGGAATGGGCATTTCCGGATTCACCAAAATGCGGTGCTCTCTACCGGGCTGTTCCGGTTTCTTAATCACGGACCCGTCCGGCATCAGCTTGATCATGGCCATCTCCACAATTCGGTCCACGCCCACTTTGGTGCCCGTCGTTTCCAGGTCAAAAAACACCAAGGGCCGCTTCAAATGCAGGCCCGCAATTTGATCCAACATGCTTTTGTTTTGATTAGCGCACAGACAGGTCTACACGAACGTATTGGAAGCTCGCAGGATGTGCCGATGTGTTCGCGAAGTCAACCGGCGTGTCGCCGTCAGGCTGCACCCGACGAACCACCTGGATTTCATAACCCGCACCTTTCACCAACCCCTCGCCTTTCAAAGCCTCCACCAAGCGGAGATACACGTCCATGGCCCGAAGCGACGCCAACTCCAAGTTGCCTCCCGGACGCGTCGACGGGCCGTCCGAGGCGCTTCCTTCGATTCGGATTGCCGGCTTTCCGTTCTTGGATGCCGCCACGACCGCCTCCACAACTGGACCCAAGTCCATGCGTCCAGTGTGAACCTGTCCGCTGTAAAGTTGCACCGCCATCAGCATGGCATCGGCCGTCGTTGGAGCCAGCGCCAAGGGAGCGATGGGTTCCGAACGCAGCCCACCTGAAGCGGGGGTTTGGAGAGCTGAGGACGTCTTAGGCTCGTTCTCAGAAACTTCCTCGACGACTTCCTCGACAACCACCTCGACGACCTCTTCAGCAACTTCCTGTTCAACCGCCTCGGCAGCTTCCTCAGAAAGTGGCTCGCTTGCCTGCTCCACAACCTCCTCGTCAACAGCTCGCTCTGGCGTTTTCTGCGGTTGAACCACAAACGCCCTCTCTTCTCTTTGCCCGTTCACGTTGGCCCCTTCGACGTTGGCGTCCTCGACAACCTCTTCGAACACTTCTTCGAACACTTCTTCGAACGTGACGGCAATCACTTCTGACTTGCTTCCCTCGGGCAGCACGATGCGGCGACGAACTGCGGGCACCTCGTCCGTTTGTGATTTTCCATCTTCCGCTCCTGGCATCTCCTCCGACTCCAAAACGAATTCGCCACCCGCAGGCAAAATGAAGTTGTACACGTCTTCCACGGATCCGCGCTCGACGCGTTGCAAAACAGCACCCGTCAACGCGTCCTTGACCAACAAAACCTCGGGCTGCTCGTCGCCGTCGACGCCTTCGGCATCCATGCTCAAAATCACGACTTCGCCCTCAAGCACTTTGCCACCTTCCATCTCCGCCTCGTACAAATCCAAATCCCCGCGGGTCACGTCACGCCGCGTGGCAAAATACCCGACCTCTCCTTTGGCGCCAATCACGAAAGCCATGTCGTCGTTCACACTGTTGATGGGAGAACCCAAGTGCTCGGGCTCGGTCCATCCCCCGGCAGCATTTCTCGTGGTCCGGTAGACATCAAACCCGCCCATCCCCTCCAATCCGTTGGAGGCGAAAAAGACCGTTTGACCGTCCGCCGCTACAAACGGCGTGACTTCATCTCCCCACGTGTTGACGCGAACGCCCAAGGATTTGAGCCTGCTCCACCTTCCCTTTTCGTTGCGCGAACTCTCGTAGAGATCGAATCCGCCCTGACCTCTGCGGTGCTCGACGCTTGCAATCAGGCGGTCTTTTGAAGGAAAGAAGGCCACCTCGCCTTGGTTGGGAATGGCCTTGCCCAAATCAAATGACTCAGCAACGGTCCAACCGCGTTCCCATCGTTGTGTCAACTTCAATTCGTGCGTCCAACCGTCGTTGTCCAGCACGACCAATTTTTCACCAAAAGCGTCGGATGCCACCACGGTTGCGTGAGAGCGCAACCCCACGTTGAGCAACTCTGGCTCCGACCACGTGCTGTCTAAAGAAAGCGTGGACGTGTAGATGTCGAAGTAATGTGCTTTGGTGTTGGGGTCCACACGGCCGTGGTTCGACCCGTTGCTTCTCGACCTGTTTGACGAATAGAACAAGGTCTTGCCATCCGCCGTCAAAACCGGATGACTTTCATGAGCGTCGCTGTTCAAGTCCAGAGGCCGAACCACCGCTCCGCTCGGAGAGGCAATTCGTTGTTCCGCAAAACGAACCTCGTCCAAAATCTTGGAAGCCATTTCCATCGCCGGATTTTTCTCACTCGCTTTGCCAAGAAACGCGTCGACGTGGGTCCTCGCCGCGTCAAATTCCATCATCCTGTGCTCCGCGGAAGCCAACCACAACCATGCTTCGACAGGCGGGATGCTTTGGTTGGGGTTGAACGGGTCGTAACGTTCGGTCAACGGACCGTCCACCACCTCTGCGAAGGCAGCCTTGATTTCAGGCCAGTCTTCACCGATGTTGTGCAAGCACAGCGCCCTGCGGTATTTCAGGACCCTGTTTTTGGGTCGTGATTTGGCCGCATACGTCCACACCCGTGCAGCCTCGTGCCAAAACCCTTCCTCCATCAACATGCTTCCCTCAACAAACAATTGCGAGGAAGTGTAATCGGACCACGCAGAGTCGACCTCCGCGACGGAAGCCCAATCCTCTTCGATACCCGAAGCTGCTCGAGTTTCCAAGGCCGTCAAGGTTGACAAACCCCAAACGAGAAAACACAGGAAACGATGATGCATGTCCACAAGTGAGCGCATTAAGGCAATTTTGCGGCAAAATAGGCCGGCGCCGCGGATTGGGGTCCGGATTGTTGCGCGACTTATCCCCATGTTGCCGGGGATTTCGTGAACGTCGCACGTTGGTTGCACAGCCCCCTTACCCCTCGACCGGTCGATTGAGGTCAAAGCCTTCGAGGTAATCTGCCACGCGACGCACAAAACTTCCTCCCAACATGCCGTCCACCACCCTGTGGTCGTAGCTGTGGCTCAGGAACATCATGTGGCGAACTGCGATGACATCTCCATGCTCGGTTTCGAGCACTGCCGGGCGCTTCCGAATTGCGCCGAGCGCCAGGATCCCCACCTGGGGCTGGTTGATGATGGGTGTGCCCATCACGTTTCCAAAGGTGCCGACGTTGCTCATCGTGTACGTGCCTCCCGCAATGTCGTCGGGAGTCAACTTGCCGTTCCTCGCCCGATCGGCGAGGTCGTTCACTTGCCGCGCCAAGCCCTGGAGGTTGTATTGATCCGCGTGCTTGATGACCGGCACAATCAAGTTGCCTGAAGGAAGGGCGGCGGCCATGCCAAGGTGAATGGCCTTGTGAATGTGAATGTTGTCCCCGTTCACGCTCGCGTTGACCCCAGGGAAGTCGCGAATGGCTTTGACAATGGCCTCCGCAATCAGCGGCGTAAACGTCAACTTCTCCCCAGACTTCTCCTGGAACGATTTTTTGTTCGCGTTTCGCCACAAGACCAAATTGGTCACGTCCGCCTCCACAAAAGAGGTGACATGTGGGCTCGTTTGCACGCTACGCACCATGTGATCCGCAATCATCTTGCGCATGCGGTCCATTTCCACGATGTCGTAGGCGCCATCCATGCTTTTGGCTGCGGGAATGGCCGCAGGTGCGGACGCAGGCGCAGG
The DNA here is from genome assembly GCA_040261075.1 of Flavobacteriales bacterium. Classification (GTDB taxonomy): domain Bacteria; phylum Bacteroidota; class Bacteroidia; order Flavobacteriales_D; family Sanyastnellaceae; genus UBA11663. The sequence continues at coordinate 470 of JBDQOS010000058.1, read as the reverse complement.
GGCCGGAGTTGGCGATGCAGCCGGAGCTGGAGCGGGTGCCGGCGCGGGAGTCGCAGTGGCGCCTCCGGTGCGCTGGGCAACGTAGGCCAAGATGTCTTTTTTGGTCACGCGCCCCTCTGAACCGGTGCCCGAGACTTGCTCCAATTCAGACATGGCGATGCCTTCCTTTTGGGCAATGCTTCGGACGAGCGGCGAATAGAAACGGCCTGAAGGACCCTTTCGGGCCGGCGCTTCGTCAAGCGGCGCCAAGGCCGCCGCCACCACTTCCGGTGCAGGGTCAGGTTCGGGGTGGGTACTTTCCGCAGGCTCAGCCGCCGAGGCTGCAGGCTCAGCCGCCGAGGCTGCAGGCTCGGCTACAGGCACCGCCTCGCCCCCTTCGCCTCCCACGTCGTACCGCGCAATCACTTCACCCACCTGAACCACATCTCCTTCGGCGACGCACCACTCCACGAGGGTGCCGTCTTCCGGGG
>JBDQOS010000057.1:0-3131 GCA_040261075.1 Flavobacteriales bacterium | reverse complement strand
GAGGTCGACGGGCAGCGGGGCCCGGTCGCGTCCCAAACCGGACTGTTCATGTCGTGGCTGGACCTGACTCCCGGCGCGACTTTCGCGACCTCGGTTCCTGCGGCACGGGGCGTGATGCTGTACGTCGTGCGCGGCGAAGTCGAAGTCAACGGCGTGCCCGCCCAATCCCGGACCACGGTCGAATTGACGAACGGTTCCGGCACCGACCTGGACCTCACGGCCTGGGACGACGGCGCGCTCGTGCTCCTGTGCCACGGCGACGTCATTGACGAGCCGGTCGTCGCCTACGGACCCTTCGTAATGAACACGGAAGAGGAGATCCGAGAAGCGTACTTGGAATACCAGTCCGGGAAATTCGGACGGGTCGGGGGCTGAGCGGCAGAAATCGGAGCCGCGCGCCCCGGCACGCCCCGCGCCCCGGTCGCGCCGTGAGCCTTAGAGCTGGCCCATCTTGCCTGCGCGGTAGTTGCGGATGCAGGCGTTGATTTGGTCTTGCGTATTCATCACAAAAGGCCCGTAGCTCACGAGCGGCTCGTTGAGCGGCTGGCCGCCCAAGACCAGGAACTCGGAATCTTCGAGGGCGTGGAAACGCATCACGTCTCCGCCGCGGTCGTACAGGGCGAGTTGCTCGTCGCGCAGCAGGTTTCGGCCTTCGCCCTCGAGCTGCCCTTCAACGACGTGCGCGAAGGCGTTGTGCGTGGGGTCGACGGGAAGGTCGAGGCGGCCGCCCGCCGGGAGCGTGATGTGGTAATAAAAGGCAGGGGTGAAGGTGAACACCGGAGAGGTGCAGCCTTCGAGCGTGCCGATCATGACCTTGATTTCCGCATCGCCAAGCTCAACGACGGGCGTCTCTTCCCGCATGTGGATGTTGGTCGAAGGGTTGCAGAACTTCTCCTGCGACGGCGTGTTGAGCCAAATCTGAAACCCGTGCACCGTTCCGCCGTCGCGCCGAATCTCGTCGCTCGAGACCTCCTCGTGAATGGCGCCTCGGCCGGAACTGAAGAGCATGAATTCGCCCTTGCGGTAAACGATGTCGTTGGCGAGGCTGTCCGTGTGGCGCCCGCTTCCAGAAATCAAATAGGTGGTCGGGGTGATGCCGGCGTGGGGGTGGGCTTTGATGTCCATGCCCAAGGTGCCGGGCTCGATCCGCATGGGCCCAAACTCATCCAGCATCACCCACGGCGACACCAGGTCGGTGTGGTTGCCGGCAAAGGATCGGATGACGGGCGTGTTTTGGACCATCGTGCTCTTGGCCGTCAGCACGCGCGCGATCGTGCGCTCGCCGCCCTGCGCCCACATTCCCGACGACGCACGCAAGATGCGAGGGAGCACGAGCGAGGCGCCGACGATGGCGGAACCTTTCAAGAATTCTCGTCGAATCATCCTTCCTAAGGTACGATGCGAAGGCATTTCTCAGAACAGCGCGGTGCACCAAGGGTCCTGCGGGGTTGCGCCACCAAGGTGACCGACCGCTTCCCAAGCCCACCTTACCTTGCCTCGAATGAAGGCGACGCATCGGGCTCTTCCTGTCCAAGGATTGCGTGAAAACGCGTGGGCATTTGCGCTTCTTGTCGGCGTCAACGCGTTGGTGGGCGGCATGGTGGGCATGGAGCGGGTGGTGCTTCCCGAGTTGGCTGGGGAGCTGGGAGTGGCCACGGCGGCGGCAGCGACGTCGTTTTTGGTGGCCTTTGGGTTGGCTAAAAGTGCCGCCAACCTCCTCATGGGAAGGCTGGCAAACCACGTGGGACGCAAGAACTTGCTTTTGGCTGGCTGGGCGTTGGCCGTGCCGGTGCCGTGGATGCTGCTCGGGGCGGAATCGTGGACGGGGGTGGTCGCTGCGAACGTCCTTTTGGGGGCGAGTCAAGGCTTGGCCTGGAGCAGCACGGTCGTGATGAAAATGGACCTGGTCGGCCGACGGCAGCGCGGACTGGCCATGGGCTTGAATGAATTTGCGGGCTACGCGGCCGTGGGTTTGGTGGCGCTTTGGACCGGGCATCTGGCGGCGACGCACGGGCTCAAGCCCTGGCCGTTCTACCTCGGAGGTGCCATGTCCGTGTTGGGGTTGGGGTTGTCGGTCCTGTTTGTGAAGGACACGGTGCCGTGGTCGGCGCTGGAGGCCGACGAGGAGGCGACCCGCGACCCGATTTCCTCCACCGGGGGGCGAAGCAACCTGTTCGCCCAAACGACGTGGCGCAACCCGACCCTCAGTGCGGTCACGCAGGCGGGGTTTGTCAACAACCTCAACGACGGCATGATGTGGGGCCTGATGCCCATGTACCTCGTTTCAGAGGGCCTGAACCTTCAAGCCGTGGGGTGGGTGGCAGGGGTGTATCCCGTGGTGTGGGGCGTGGGCCAAATCGGAGCCGGACGCCTCGGGGACCGAATGTCGAAGAAGCGGTTGATTGTGGCAGGCATGGCGTTGCAGGGCGCAGTGCTCTTGGCGTTTCCCGCAGCAGGGGACGAGCTTTTTTGGACTGTTCTGGCGGGACTTTTGGGCTTGGGAACGGCCTTGGTCTACCCCAATTTCTTGACTGCAGTTGCGGACGCGACGCGTGCAGAGGAACGTGCGGAAAGCGTCGGGGTGTTCCGGTTTTGGAGGGACATGGGCTACGTGGCCGGGGCCTTGGTCAGTGGCGTGCTGGCCGACGCGTTTGGCTTCGAGGCGGCGATCGCGGCGGTTGGCGCGGCCACGCTCGCATCTGCGGCAGTGGTGCAGGCGCGCATGAGGCCTGAAGTGGGGTCAGCAGGCGGGCCCGTCTGAGTTTTTGACCTTGTTGGAGCACAGCCCAAACGGCGCGTACACCGGGCAAAATCCCACCACGCTCGACATCAAAAGCAAGCACCCGACCACAAAAAGACCCAACCCCCAACCTCCGCTGGTTGATTCTTGAAACGACATGTAGCTGCGGTAGTAGAGGTAGATGAACAGGGCCGCAAGACCATTCGAAAAGCCCGGTCGAGATTGCCTAAATTCCGTTTCATCCAGGCAAGGTAAACAACTTTCGGAGTGGGCGTTGTAACCTTGGGTCATGATCCAACTTCTGAAGGCGTTCTTCGTTTTTTTGGCCGTGAATTTTGCGGGCCTGGCCTTGGGCGGTCTCTTCACAGGCCCGGGGGTTCAATCTGAGTGG